>NZ_CBABQS010000004.1:0-114666 GCF_964672035.1 Arcicella sp. | reverse complement strand
AAAGCCTTCATACACAAGTATGGAGGCTTTTTGTTTTGAGCGATAGGCTAAATTTGTTCATATTTTCTTGTAAAAACATCGCCACCGAACCTATATTTTAACTAAAATTATACTAAGATTAGATTAAAAATTCAGTCATTTTCTGTTGCTTTCCTGTTATTTTCCAAATCTATCACATGAGTATTAATTAAAATAACAAATTAATATAATACAAATATCTAAAAATCAAATAGTTACATTATTTTTAGAATCTCCATTCGTCGCTAAAGGATGAAATAATCAAATGACAATCACATAAGAATCTACCTATAATCCAAAACGACCTGAATTAGGTTTTGCTTTCACTCCTGTAATTTTTCAACAATTCATGATATTCTTTTCTAAAAAGTGCGACATCAAAATGCCCGTCTTCTTGGGTAATAGCACTTTTAAGTAATTTAAGGTTATTGTAAATCAAATTTACCAGAGGGAGTACTTCGTCTGAACTCAATAATTGATTAAAAGCATCATTAATTCTACTTGCTGTGTAGTCTGTATCTCCATTTTCGCTGTCTTTGGCTTTTTCCAAAAAAAGTCTCATTAAATTTTTGAATTCCCCAATAATAAATACTGACACAAATAATTTCTCTCCCGATATTTCCATATTGTTGTCAAAAATCAACGATTCGTATTCTTCAACCTCGTTTTTCAAAAGCCTATTGTAGTCCTCTAAATCTCTCATATTGAATTTTAAATCTGCAATTTCTTTCTTTAATTTTTCAACTTCTGGATTGTCAGAAGATTTACTTTCTTCTCCAAGCAAATCAAGTACAGATACTTTAAAAATACCTGCTATCTCGTAAATCCTTTCAATTGTTAGTTTAGTTTCTCCCTTCTCCAACTGAAAATAGCTTGATTGATTTATATTAAGTTTTTCTGCCATTTCTGCCATGCTAAACTTAGATTTAACTCTCATCATTTTGAGATTTATATATACTTTTTCCATGTGACAAAGATAGTTTATTTGATAAAACAAATTTTATTATCTACAAAAATCGTTTTTATGAATTATAAAGTTTGTTTTTATGAATTATATAATTGATATTTGCGAATAATTTAATTGAAAATATCAATTATTTAAAAAATGGAAGCACAAACACTAACAAATCGGGTTCAACAGGTCATAGAATCTAATGAATCTAAGGGCTTAAAATTCAAGCCGTCACATCAATATTTTAAGATTATTGGAATCAATAAACATTTATTCCATAAGATTATAAGAAATGAAAAGCAACCAGACCTTAGTCAATTAGGAGCAATTGCGAGTAGTCTTGGAGTTACTCCAATGGAATTAATCGAAGGAATGAAAACTAACCTTTCACAATGAAAATCCTAAAAAACAATAAATCCCCACCTGTTAGACAGATGAGGATTTCTTACGGGCATATTTCGGGGTATTTCGCCCTAATTATGCTTAAAACAACTTTATTCCTTAAATCTTTTCGTTTGGACACATGAGATTTACGGATAACTACTCAACCCGAAAAAAGCAAAATAGATATGACAAATATACAGAATAATCAGGAAAAAGCAAGCGGTCAAAGACTACTTAAAATTCCAGTTATAAACTTTTCAACTCGAAATGATAGAGTTTCCGCACGGTGCATTATTGGAGGAAAAGACATCAAAATCGCCTTAAATGTTAAGGTGAAAATAGGGCAAACGATTGATGCTAAAACAGGGATTGTAGATGGAAACCCAGAAGCTACCAGTATGATTTTAACCCTTACCGAAAGATTAAAGGCAGGGTTTAAAAAATCTTTTCTCGCTGGCAAAGAGCCGTCAATAAATTGGTTGAAAGCGGAAATATTTGGCGTTGCACAATATGAACCAACACCTACTTTAAAGGTGGTGATGAATAAATATTTTGAACATCAATACGGAGAAAAAACTGCTTGGGACGGCAAAACAAAAGAGAAGAATGGCTATACTAAACGATACTGTAAAGAATGGTTGCAGGTTGAATTTCCTTCTAAAAATGTGGAGTTGGAAGAAATTAGACAAATCCATGCCGAGAAACTTTTGAATTATGTGATGCAATCAAAACAAGTTTCAAAAGAACACGCAAGGAGGTCGGTCGGGTTTTTAGACCGTGCATTAAAGTTTGCCGTACAATCGGGGTGGATAGCAAATAATCCTTTTCAATACGTTTTGACCGAAAAGAAATTTCAACGCCAAACGAAAGAGATAACTAAGTTCTTGACAGAGAGTGAATTGTCATTAATTATCAACGCTGAAATACATAATCAAGAATTAGATACTTTTCGTAAATGGTTCGTTTTAGGCTGTTTAACGGGTATGGATTGGTTCACTTTTGTAAATGCCGAAAAGTCTTGGTGTAAAATTGATACAGATGGTAAACCATATTTAGATGGGATTAGGAGCAAGGGAAAAACAGAAAATCCTCAAAGATTCATTGTCCCGCTGAATAAAAAGGCAGATTATTTATTAAAAGCATTTGGAGCGTATTCACCTGACGGCAATAAGTTAATTTTTACTCAAATGCCTACGAATGCACACGTGAACCGAATGTTAAAGGAAGTAGCAGGATTGGCAGGTGTAAGCCGTCCAATCTCATTCAACTGGGGACGCAAGACCTTTGCTACAATTGCCATAAATAAAGGAGTTCGGGCAGAAATCATAAAACAAATGATGGGCCACGCCAAATTGGAAACTACCCTTTTACATTATGCCAAGATAGACAAAAGTACGGTGCTTAGAGAAGGCAGATTTTAGTTTGTTTAATTTAAGCACAATTCATTGATTATCAAATAATTACAATAAAATGGAAATTCATATAAATACATTTATGAAGCTAACTGGCATCACTGCCAATGATGCTTTTGTTTCTGAGCGAAACATCAGACGAAGGCAGGAGCGAAAATTACGCAGAAAATTGACAGGACAATTGACAAAAGCAGAAATTAAGACCATCGCTAAAATACATCCAGTTGGAGGCGTTGAAGTAATTAACTTAAGCTAAGTATTTAATCAACAGTATTTTAACTAAAACTTTAAACAACAAAAAAATGGCAAATATCGCAATGTTATCGAACACATTACAATCATCTTTAAATCGCCTATTTCAAGACTACAACCTCTCTGGAATAGGTGAAAATGACGAAAGGCTTAAACGTGCTGAACTGTTTGATGATTACCTAATAATATCTGACTTAATCAAAACGATGTCAGAGGCAAAGGAGTAAAAAGAAGCCCCTCAAAATTGGCATTTTTGAGGGGCTTTTAAAATCAATTATCGTCCGAAGCGAAACACTGATTTCGTAACATTTTAATCAATATAGATATGTCAAAACTACAAAAAAAATCTGATAATCAATCGGTTAAGGGGGAAAATAATTTGCAAGACCCAAAGCCAAAAACTCCAAGAAGTAGTGTTAAACCCCCAAAGGTGAAGGTTGAAAAAAAAGAAGTCCAAGACAAGAAAGTAAAACCTAAAAAAGACGACGCAAAACCAGAAAATAAAAAGCCTGTAATTGTCTTGTTAGAGGAATACATATTTAAGAAATATGACTTACGAATAAACATAGTTTCTAATGAATTAGAAGGCAAATTAAAAGAGGATAAAGAGTATGGACTGTTTAGTGAAGACAACTTAACCTATGACCTTTTTGTGTATGGGTTCAATAAATTTACCACACAATTAGCTGTATTAATTTCAACCAAAGTAGAGAAATATGACCCCTTACAGGAGTATTTTGGAAATCTCCCAAAATGGGATAAATCCCAACCAGATTATATCCAGAAACTATCTGAATTTGTGGTTATAGAAGATAAAGTTTGGTGGCAATCCATGTTCAAAAAACATCTCGTTAGAATGGTTGCTCAGGCTACTTTAAAGATTCCCTTCAACAAGCAATGTTTGACGCTTGTAGGTAAACAAAATGATGGGAAAACCTCATTTTTAGAATTTCTCGTCCCGTCTAAACTATCAAAATACTACCGTAAAAGTTTCGATTTTGGGGGTAGTAAGGATGGTAAAATCTCCTTGTGTCAAAACTTTATAATCAACTTGGATGAATTGGCGACTTTTGAGAAAAAAGACCTAAATAATGAGTTTAAAACTATTCTTACGGAAAGTACAGTCAAGTTTAGACCGCTGTTTGCTAAGAACGAAACAACCAATTATAGAAGGGCAAATTTTGTTGCGAGTACCAATCAATACGAGTTCTTGACGGATGAAACAGGTAACGTTAGATGGTTGCCTTTTGTCGTGAAGGACATTATCCACGACAACGGAAAAGACAAAGGTTATCAAGCGAATGTAGAAATAGATTTAGTTTGGTCGCAAGCCTATCATTTATTAATGTCAGGTGATTTCGACTGCATTATGAATAAAGCAGAAATTGAGATGCAGGAAAAAATAAATCAAAACTTTATGCGACTTAGTACCGAGATGGAGATTATTCAAAAATACTTTATTTCAAGTAGTGAAAACAATCCAGATTCTGTATTTTTTACTGCAACTGAAATACAAGAAGAATTGATGAAAAATACTCCTTTAAAAATCAATGCAGTACAGATTGGCAAAGCCTTAAAAATATTACAATTCCCATATACGGGTAAATATAATAGTTCTCGTTCATTCACAGAAAAAGGCTATTATGTCAAAAGATTGTAAACATTACTTACTTAGTTACTCGAAAATTTATAAATAACTGTAAATCAGTAAGTTAAGTATATTTTTTTCGAGTAAGATACTTTTATTTAAGTTACTCGAAATATTTATATTATACTGTACATCAACATTTTATAAAATTAATTTCGAGTAACTTATATAGTTTTTAAAATGGTAAGTTACTCGAAAAAAGCTAAAATTTCGAGTAACTGAGTAAGATGAAAGGAAAGTATCTTACTCGGAAATATTATTGTAAGTATCTGATTTTTAGTTAATTGTAATGATTCGAGTAAGAGAGTAAGAAAAAATCAATTTTTCAGAGGTTACAGATAATAAAAATAACATTAATTGAAATGAAATTGCATTTTAATAATAAATTCAAATGAAAACTAACGAACAAATAAGCAAATTAAAGCAATATCCTATAACTGATTTCCTCCGTTGCGAGGGTATCAATCCAGTTTCAAAAACTGGTCAGGACTTCATATATAGTTCACCGTTCCGTCAAGATAGTAAACCATCTTTCAGCGTAAATCCTACTAAGAATGTATTTTATGACTACGGTAACGATTCGGACAAAGGTGGAGTGATTGACTTGGTAATGAAGTACCATAAAATTAGCTTTCCAGATGCCTGTGATTTGATTGAAGCAATGGACGGCAAAGAAAAAAACAGTTCGGGGAATCTTCCTTTTTTTTCTTGCTGTCCCTCTCCTACAAACAGTTTCATAAGCGGTGCAGGGTATGAAATAACTTCCATCGGGGACTTGCAGCATCAAGCATTAATTCGTTATGCAGAGAGCCGTAAAATTAGTTTCCAAACGGCGTTTACATTCCTCCGTGAGATACATTACAATAATGCCAAAGGGAGTTTTTTCGGAGTTGGGTATCAGACGAATAATGGTGGGTATGTTGTCAGAAATGAGAAAATGAAAAATCCAATTAATTTGGGTAAAGCAAGCATTAAAACCATTATCATACCTAACAGTAAATGCGTTTTAATCTTTGAAGGAATGTTTGACTTTCTATCAGCGGTGGAGTGCTTTAAACGTCCACCGATACATTCGACCATTATTCTCAATTCAGTCAGTAACCTCCAACAAGCAATGCCTTTAATCATGGAGCATCAGAAAGTATTTGCCTATTTGGATAATGACGAGGCGGGACGTAAGGCACTCGAAAAGTTAAGAGCAACAAGATTAGAAGTGATAGACCAATCAGACCTTTATAGACCATTTAACGATTTTAACGACTATCTAAAAGCAAGAAAATGAAAACAAGAATTTAAAGAAATCAAATCAAGTAATGTTGTTCGTTTCAATAGAACATAAAAAGCGAAAACTCTTTAAAGTAAATCATATATTACTATTACCTTAAATACAAAAACCATAAGTCCTTGACTTATGGTTTTTGTATTTAAGGTAAGCGCTTTTAAAATAAAGGAAATTTATTGTTGTTCAGAAGGTAATAGCGGGTAATAGAAGGAAAGGTGACTTTCGACTATTTTGCAAATCATAATTATTTTTTGAGCATATAATAATCATATTTTCAGTGCAAAATAATTTTCCAATAATTGCTTTTCAACCAAAATAGTCATGAAAATTCATAACGACTTCAAGTGAAGTTATTATGACTAAATAAGAATCTATTGTGGTTATCTGATAGAAGTAGTAAATAAAGTTTATTGAGGATGCAGAGTTATGCGTAGCGAATGTTAGTCTATTCGTAGCGGATGAAGAGCCATTCGTAGCGAATGTTAGTCTATTCGTAGCGGATGACGAGCCATTCATAGCGAATGTTAGTCTATAACCATTCGTAGCGAATGAGTGATATTGCCTTAATTCTTTTATGAAGAATCATAATGGTTAAAAAATAGCAATACTGTTAAAAGGAATTAGCACGGATTCAGAATCATGGGGCACAGATTAATAACGAGTTGGCTCTATTTCAAACACACTTAACACCGACATAGAATCGGAATGTTTTAGTAGAAGTTTTGTAATACGTTAATTGAATGAAACAATCGAAGATTTTAAAGGGGAAAAATGGAGAATTTATGAGGTGTTCCAAGCTAATTTACAATTGTTCCAGAATGTTCCAAAGAAAAACCCCTCATACGTGACGTATGAAGGGTTTTTAGTATTAATCGCTCCCTCCTGTACCGTGCGAAGCAATTATACAAGTATCTGACAATCAGCACTTAAACGGTTAAAATCTTGTCAATGTCCCAAAGATGATAGAGAATTGAGACGGCTATCATTTTCACAAATATAGCATAACATCTCGTAACGGCAATATTTACTGTTCCAAGAAGTGTTTTTACTGTTCCGAGAAGTGTTCCGACAATACCTCTAATTAACGGTTAATCATAAATTTCTTTACAACCTCTTTTCCATCAGCAACAATCTTTATTAGGTACGCACCAGAAGGTAATGAAACGCTCATTTCTTTTCCTCTATTGAAATTATTGACAACGCTACTGGCATACTCTATTCCATTGATACCGTAAACGGAAATATTTGTAATATTTGAGAATGGTACTTCTATTTTGAACTCGCCCGAACTTGGATTTGGATATACTTTCGTCTTTTCTGTGAACGTAAAATCGTCCAATAAAGCTATCTTGAAAGGTTCAGAAACATTAGTACAACCTAATTGATTAACTGAAACTTTATACTCTCCATAAATCAAATTTCTCAAAAATTGGTCGGTTGCTTTATCAATGATTGTGCCTGAAAGATACCATTGATTTCCTAACAAATAACTTGATTCTAACGAAGGTATTTCCAAATCATCCGTTAGCGTAATTGTTGGTTTTGTTGGAGTTGGATTGACAACGATTCCTACAATATCCGATTGTGGACTACTAATTTTTCCCCTACCTACATTTAGGCTAACGTTACTTGATTTTTTTACAACAATTTCATTATTTGACGTATTGAGTGCTTGCCCTCCAATAGTCCAACGGTATGCCCCAAAGCCTTTTAAAGTTCTCACCAAAAGACTATCACACGCAGGATTTTTGTTCGTTAATTCAATTACAGGTTTATCAATAAATATCCTTATGGCTTCTGAATTACTAAAACATCCGTCATTGGTTACTCTGACAAGATAATTGCCTATTTGCTCGGGTACATGACTTTGTTGATTAGAGGAGTTGATAGCTACATTGTTGTAATACCATTGATTATTGACCAAACTATTTGAAGTCAAAGTAAATTGCTCTGGCTTAATATCATTTACAATCAATGGTTTTACAGGCGTAGGTTTTGTTTTCACGGTAACGGCTACGGACGGTATGCTTAATCCTTTTCCAGATTGTAGCACGGCTCTATACATTCCTGACTGTTTTACAACTAACTCACTTTTGACATTCGATAATTTGGTAGAATCTTTGTACCAACGATAGGTGTCCACATTGATATTAGCCTTAATTCTCAAACTATCGCCATCGCAAAAAGTAGTATTTGTTAAGGCTGTAAGCGTAGGAGCATCAGGAATGGCAATTTGGTCTGATTGTGAAAGACAATTCCCTCTGAAAGCCAAAACACTATAAATCCCACCTTTTTGTGGAACATAATTGGTTGATGTTGCTTTGCTAATTGCTGTACCATTCAGCAACCAATTAATGTTTTCAGTAGAAGCAGTTTTCAGCGTAAAAAGTAATGGCTTTTCTTCTGTTTGTAAGTCAGGTTTTGCAGGATTTGGGTTTACGGTAATCTTCACAGAATTACTCGTTTTGTTTGTATTACCACATTTGTAAGCATCTAACGTATATGTTCCAACTTGTGAAACCTGTAATTGCGTTGAATTTGAACCAACCCTTACACCATCTTTATACCATTGATACGATTCAAAACCGCTTGGTACTGAAAGGGTTGTAGAGTTTCCCTCGCAAAAAGTTGTGGCATTGCTTGATGTGATATTTGGAGTGTCCAAGTAACTGCAAAATGATAGGCTATAATTATAGCTACGCCAACCATTTCCAGAATTTCCACTAAAAATTATTCTATAAGTTCCACCAGAAGGAGCATCGACACTATTGCTAATTGAAGAACCATTAACCCGCAATATTTCTGAATTAGGTGATTGGATAATAACTTGACCGTTTGCATTTGAATTGATATTAGCACTGAGCGTTATTTTACCCTTTTGAGGAACATAATAAGTATAAGCATCGACATCGCTTGTACTTCCATTCGATTGAGATGTAAAAAAACCACTATAAACTTTACCCAGTTCAATTTTATATTGGTGTGGTTGATAATCTGGTTCATCAAGGGCTTTCATCATTTCGATAGGAAAGTCATTTTGAAGATTTGAATGAAAACTATCAAGTATGCCATAAGTGGAACTTGTATAAATATCAAAAACAGAAGCACCCAAAGGAAAATAGTTATTCAAATTGGCTCTGTAACTTTCTACAATTTGGTCTCCATCAGGAGTATATGAGGATAAACCATAAAGACCTACATAAGTAGTTTTTCCTCTTCCACGGACACATGAATAGGCTAAGTCAATGGGAATCTTTGAAGCTGGTTCATTTTTACCAGTAATGTAATCTCCTAATCTACCGTTACAATTAACATCGACATTAACATAATTATTTATACGTCCTCTAATTCTTGAAGAACTTTCATATTCTCCCAAAAGATATGCTCCATCATAACCCGTTGTATAAGAGTATCTTAAATCTCTGACAGCTTCTGAGAGTTCGTTAATTTTAGAACCAAATAATGATGAACCATTAGCTGATGAGCCATTACTTCCTCCGTGTGGAGTACCAACAGTTACTAATTTTGCTACGTGATGCTGACCGTCGGATTGCCATTTTGTTTGGTCTTGTAGATAGTCTCTTGCCGCTAATCCTCCCATACTATGACCCATCAAAACAACTTTATCCGCCCCCGTTACTTTTCTTACGTGTTTAATTGCATCTCGTATTGCTAAACCTTGTTTGAAAATAGCTGATTGGTTGCCATTAGTCCCAAAGTCGAAATCCACAATGTAACCATCGCAGTTCCTTAAATCAGGCTCATAAGTAACATCTCTATAATCATAGATATAGTTGGAGGTACTATTGTTATCATCATCATTTAGTCTGAATCTCAAATTATTAGTTGAACTACCATAAGAAGGGACATTGTACCCATAATCATTTAGATAGATAGAAAACTCATTCCAAGATGTCCAACTACCTCCTAATCCGTGAATAAATATTATCGGGTATGGTAATGTTCTTTGAGAAAATGATAATAAAGAGAGAGAAAGGAGAAAAATTGTTAGTAGCGGTTTTTTCATGATTAATTCTTATTATAAGTGAGGTGCAAAAGTAGTAAATTATAAATCATTCTTTTAGCGTAGAATTACCTAATTTTTATTTTTTCTTAAAATATTTATATTGCTGTTTTTGCCCAATTTTTAAGCAAAATAGCATTATAAATATAAGGTTGATGCCAAAGTATCACATAAGCATCATATAAAAATAGGAATTAAAATATTTATAAATATCTGATTTTTAGATGTTTATAAATATTTTAATTCCTGGCATTATGCGTGTTATGTAGCACAATTACATAACCATCACATGACAATCACATAAGAATTAATTAAGACAGAAATATTTTCGCCTATCGTATGCGGTTCGGAGTTGTTCACCTTAAACTTCACCCATTCACACTCTTTGGGCAAAACCTGTAAATCTTGGATTAGCTTTTGCAATTCTTGTTGGCTCATTGGGGGTCTAAATGTTCAGCTTCTTCTTGAAATATATCATATTCATTTTGAATGTATTTGTCAGAAAAGTTGGTAAATTCCTTTTGGAATAATACTAAATTTTTGGAGATTATGGATTCCTCAAAAAAGCCTTTCAATATTTTTGTTAAAAGCCTATCATGGTCAATTAGTTTACCAATATAACAATCTTCTACATCCCAAGAATTGTCTATGTAGATGGAATTATGACTATCTCTATCAAAAGAAATTAGTTTCTCGAATAGGGTGTATAAATCATTAGTATATCCCTTACTATTCTTTATGTTTAAAACTTCCAGAAACTCTTTGAATACATAGGGTAAAATAGTTGAAAACGCATTACTAATGTACACATCTTCAAATTGATTCTGAATTTGAAACAACTCCTTTTTTAATAGCTTTTTATCATCCTCTAAGTCTATAATTTTATTCTTCAACTCTTTATTCTCTTTTTTTAAAGCATCAATGTCTGGATTTTTAACTGAATCACTTACTTCACCAAGAATGTCAAGTACAGTCACTTCCAAAATTTCAGCAATTTTGTAAATTCTTTCAACTGTTAATTCAGTAAGTCCTCTTTCAATTCTTCCATAATTATTTTGGGCTATGCCTAACTTTTCAGCCATATCAGTTTGGCTTACTCTTTTATCATTTCTTATCCGTTTTATATTTTCAATATAGTTCATGCACAAAAATACAAATGTTTATCGTATTTATAAACAATGTTATTTAGATAATAATACGCTTCATATTTGCAATATATACTTTTTATATATATTTTTGCATCAAAAAAGATATAATTAATGAAAATCGAAAACAGTTTTAGAGAAAAGCGTTTAGTTCCTATTGTCAGACAATACGAAAAACGTATAGGTTGTGCATTTAAACCTAATTCCACAACTTATTTACAGTTGGGTATGAATCGAAAAAGATTGGGATTGTTAATTTCTGGTGAAGCAAAAAAGCCATTACAAGTAGATGAATTGCCGAGTATTGCTACTTTTTTTGGAGTAACGGTATCAGATATATTAACTATACAATAAAATGAAAACCTTAAAAAACAATAAATCCCCGCCGAGATAGGCAGGGATTTCCCTTTGCATCAGTAAAGATGCTAAAAGCTAATTTATAGCCATAAATTCTAAGTTTGCGACACAAAATTTAAGGCTGAATTGTCCAATCGTTGAAAATTAAGACTTACAAATATAATGGAAAAAAACAAAAGTCCAATTGCTAATCATTTATTGAAAATGGTAGAGTTTACTTTTTTCAACCGTTCCCAAAAAGCCTACATTAGATTTATGTCCTTTGGAAAAGATACGAAAGTATCGCTAAATATTAAAATTCCAAAAGGCTATGATGTGGACATGAAAACAGGAATAGTGAACGGTCAGGCAGAAATTACGAAACAAATATTAACCTATGCCCAGAGGTTTGAAACAGGGTTTAGGCGTTCAATCATCGAAGGACAAGAGCCAACGCTTGATTGGTTAAAAAGTGAAATGTTTGGTATTAATCATGGTCGTATTACTCCCTCGCTCCTCGTTGTTTTGGCTAAATATTACGAATATTATTACGGTGAAAAGTCCAAGTTGGATAAAAAGACAAAAGAAAAAAATGAGTATTGTAAGCGATATATTGAGGAATGGCTAAAAGTTGAATTTGGACTTAAAACAGTTCAAATAGCGGACATAAAGCCAATTCATGCCGAGAAACTCTTTTATCATGTAATCAATACAATGTCAGTTAGTAGGGAGCATAGCCGTAGAACTGTTGGGTTTCTGGATAGAGCGTTAAAATTTGCGGTTAAATCAGGTTGGGTAGTTTCTCATCCTTTTCAGTACGTTTTGAACGAAAAGCAATTTCAAAGGCAAAAAAAGGACATCACTAAGTATTTATCAGTGGATGAATTAGAGAAAATTGAAAACGCTGAAATCCACGTTGAGGAACTGGCAAGAATTAGAGATTGGTTCGTTTTAGCTTGTCATACAGGTTTTGAATGGCACAACTTCTATCAGTTTAAGAAAACTTGGATTAAGAAAGATAAAGACGGTTTGCCGTACTTGGAAGGCGAAAGATTTAAGGAAATTAACGGTTATGGTGAACCATTCTTAGTTCCTGTAAACGAGAAAGCAAATACTTTAATCAATAAATTTTTAGCTGAATCTGACCCCAATAGCGAATCATTATTTCAAAATATGCCTTCAAATACATGGGTGAACCGCCTTTTAAAGCAAGTTGAAGTTATCGCAGGTGTGAACCGTAAACTATCATTCAATTATTCACGCAAAAGTTTTGCAACCAACTGTTTGAATGCAGGTGTCAGAGCGGAAATTCTCCGAAAAATGACGGGGCATAGCCGTCTCGAAACTCTACTTGATTTTTACGCAGAAATCAAAAAAGAGACTATTTTGAAGGAAGGTAGATTTTAAAGTTAATTAACTCATTTTCAAATACTTATATGATACAAATTAAATCAACATTCAAGGCAGATAGCGATGTTATCACCGCAATCATTGAGAAAGCAGGAGCAGACACAAAACTCTTCAAAGTCTCAGACATAATCGTTGAACGAAACGATAATAACGAATTTTCTCTCATCGTAAAATTAGAACCTAACATTGCCTATGGTGAAGTAGATGAAGATTGCGAATACAAGATGGCTATGATTTTCATTGAGAGAAAGTAGTCTTGACACATCAGTACATAATTCATTGATTCTCAATTAATTACAACAAAATGGAAATTGACATAAATTCATTTATGAAGCTAACGGGCATTACTGCCAATGATGCTTTTCTTTCAGACCGCAACATTAGACGAAAGCAAGAACGGAAATTACGCAAAAAATTTGCAGGACAATTGACAAAAAAAGAAATTAAAGACATCGCTAAAATGCACCCAGTTGGAGGTGTTGATGTAATTAATTTAAGCTAAGTATCTAATTAACAGTATTTTAACTAAAATTTTAAACAAATCAAAATAATGAAAAAAGGCATTATAGTAATCGGCAGTCAAGGCAGTGGAAAAACTACTAAAATAAAAAATTTAGTAAGTCAAGTCCCTAAAAATCAGATAGTTTGGATTTATCCAACAAAATCAGATATAGAACTCAAAAGGTTAGTCAAACCAGAAACTACAACCATTGTCATTGAGGGAGTTGTCTCTATCAATGAAATGGTAAGGATTCAAAATTACATCAGAGAGGGGATTTGTTTATCCAAAAACGAGAAAGATACATCAACTATTTTTCCTAAAATCATTATCTCAACGTGTAATTTACTTCTATCTGATTTAGCAAATTTTGAGAATGATTTTGAAATTATCAAGCTAAAAGGCAAATTTTAGCCACGGTACAAAACGACTAAATATTTTAAAAAAATCCACATTTAATTATTCAAAAACAAATAACTAACAAAATGAATACCGCAACAATAACAATAGAAACTTTGTCTTCAAGTATTGAAAAAAGCCTTAATACATTGTATCGTGGATACAATCTTAGTGAAATGAGCGAGAACGTTGATAAACTCGAAAATGCAACCTTATTTGATGATTATTTAACCTTAATGGAAATACTCAAACAAATGAGATTGCAGACTGAATAAAAGTAAAACAACCTCAAAAGTTAGCATCTTTTGAGGTTGTTTCAATTTGTTAAACTGGTAATCCGTCCGAAGAAACGAAAACGCCCAGAACTTTTAAATACAAAATTCCAATGGCAAAAGTACCAAAAACTTCTGATAATCAAGAAGTTGTAAGTGAAAAATCTTACTTTGAAAATAGAATGACCGAGTTAGGAATCACGCCCGAAGACTACCGAATGAGTGTTTTTGAGGATGATGATTCAACAACCCCTAAAATTAAAGAAATCTTCTCAAAAGATTCAAACGACAATATCAGAATATTGTACCCCAATCTTGACGGTGGACTTTATACATATTCTGCCGACACAAAGGACAATCCCGAAAAAACGTTTTATCGTACACGTCTCAAAATCCCACAAAAAGATGGTGGCAAATATTCTCAACCAAAAGGCACGGGAACGCTCCCCTATTTTCCTCCTAAAACAGTTGAGAAGTTTACCAAAAAAGAAAAAATACCTGTCCTATATATTGTTGAAGGGGAGTTCAAGGCATTTAAAGGCTCATTGCATGGTTTAGATATAATTGGTATTGGTGGTAAGGATTCATTCAAGTTTACCAAAGAAGACGGAAGCAAAGAATTACATTATGATATTGTGAGATTAATGGAGCAATGCAAGGTTAAAACCGTTGTGTTGTTGCTGGATGCAGACACACGAACAGTCAAGTGGGAGCATGATAAAGAAATCACCGAGCGACCATATTCATTTTACAATACGGTTAAAAATTTTACTCATGCTTGCGAGGTCTTAATCAATCAAGATAGCCCACTAAAAAGAATACATTTTTCTCATATCAAAACTGAATTTTTGAAAAAAGGTAAGGGTTTGGACGACCTTTTAATATTGGAAGGTAAAAAGGCTAATCAGGTAATTTACGACTTGCAAAAGTTGGATAAATCAAACAAATTTTTTGATGGAATAAATGTTGGCGAATCGTCTGAAAAGAAAATTAAGAAGTTTTTTGGTCTTGACAGTTTTCCAACTTTTCATGGAATTTATAACGAGTTTTTCGGAGTAAAGGATGTGGTATATCATGGCGGACGTTTCATTATTCACGAGGGACAATACGTTCAAGCACAACGAGAAAAAACGGGCAAATATAAGCCAATGCTATCTGAAAAAATGCTTATTGAGCGTGATAAATTGGAAGTAGATGAACGAAAAAAACTAATGGAGCAATGGGTTAATGATTCAATGGATTATGGCGTAGTTTCAACCAAATCTGGGTATATGTTAGCAACATTGGATTCGGTGAATTTCAATATTGCCTTTGCCCCAATTTCAAACTTTACGCTTGAAATTAAATACCATATCAAAACAGGGAAAAGTAATAAAAGAGTGGTTGAATTAGTCAATGATATGAATAAGAAGGTTTCTACTGACGTTGAAACTAAACAAATGTCCTCTTTGACATCATTTAAAGATTTTACGGAAGGTCAGGGGAATTTTAGATTCTACGCAACAGGCAAAGAGTTGGACAAACTTAAAGCAAAGTGGTATGCAGAAGAAAAATCGTGCGTACAACTCGAAACGTTAGGCTACCATAAGGACGATTTTTTTGCTTTTTCAAATGGTATTTTTAATCACATTTTCCATGCCGTTGATAGTGATGGAGTGGTTACGTTGAACGATAAAAATTATTTTATTCCCTACCATAACCCACAGGACGAAAATCAATTTGTGGACGAAAGAAGATTCCATTTTAAACATTCAGACGTAACATTTACAGAGTGGGCAGACCTTTACGCAAAAGTATTTGGCAAAGAAGGAAGCGTTGTGATGCTCTTCGGAATAGCCTGTATATTCTCAGATATTATTTTTCAATGTATGGGAAACTTTCCAATGATGTTCTTATATGGTGAGGGCGGTACAGGAAAGTCCCAAATGGTTGTTTTTTTTCAGATGCTATTTGGAATACCTCAAACAGCCTTGAAGTTATCAGAGAAAGCTAATACCGATAAAGGCAAAATGAGGGTGATGGCTCAATATGTCAATAGCGTGGTTTTTATGGAAGAATTTATAAATAGTTTGGATGATGCTACAATAAAGTCGTTGTCAGGAATTTATGAGCGATTAGGATACAAACGTGCTAACATAACAACTTCATACGGAACAGATAGTATTCCTGTCAATTCAGGAGTAATAATGAGTGGAAACGAATATCCAACTAACGACCCATTGGTACAAAGATTAATCGTTTTAGATTTCTTCAAAAATGAGTTTTCAGACCAAGAACGAGAGGATTTTCAAAAATTAAAATCTCTAAATAATAAAGGATTGACCGTTATTTTAGGGGAAATATTACAGCATAGAGAATCTGTTTCTTGCAATTTTAGAGAAACTTTTGCCAATGAAGCTCGCAGTTTTAATAAGTTGGTTCGGGAAAAGAATATAACTCCAACAGAACGCATGATACAGAGTTATTCAATGATTTTGACAGTTCATCAAATCATTTCACCATTGATGCCCATACCTATTAAACATGAAGAATTGCAGGGGTTTTTGATAGAAAAAATTAGGGTTCATAATGATAGGAGAAATATTCAAGGAGAGATTCAAACATTTTGGGATATATTTTCTGTCATGGCTCGTAAACCTCTTATATACCATGAAATTGACTACGAGGTTGAGAATGGAGAAATTAAAATTTTCTATCAATATATCCATCAACAGTACATTCAAACACACTTGAATATGTACAAAAAGTCAGGATTGAGTGCAACAACATTAAAAGAAAAACTTGCTAAATGGCATGGGTTTGTTGAATATCGAAAAAGTGGACGTATTGGTAAAAAGAACTCTTCAATGTTAGTCTTTAATTATGAAGCGTGTAACATTGACTTAGACCATGCCATTAGGACAATAAAACCCCCAAATCAACAATTTTAGGGTTCAGTTTCCAACAACTCCAACAAACTCCAACAGAAAAAAAACAGTTTCCAACAAAATCAATAGAGTTGCTTGAAAAATAATTTTTAAAATATTTTATATAAGTAATTGACAATCAAGTATTTATATAAAATATTTTTAATTATAAAATAGAAACTATAAAAACTCAAAAATCAACTCCAACAACTCCAACATTAATAAATTTAGCTATAACTATTTAAAAATCAATTAATTACAAAAAAATAATGTGTTGGAAAGTTTGTTGGAGTTGTTGGAGTTTGTTGAAGTTGTTGGAATGTTGGAGTTAAAAAATGAATATCTAATAATTTATCAATTTTGAAAAAAAATATTAAAAAATAAAAGCAAGAAAATGAAAACGCAAAAAACAGAATTACCAGAAAAACAAACGATACAGGGTTTACCCATTTGGCTTAGAAAAGATGATATTAAGAAAATCAAAAATTGTGGCACAACCAAAGCCTACGATTTGATAGCGGATATAAATGATAAAAATCAAGTTCATGTAGTGGGAAGGCAAGTACAAACCAATCATTTTATTGAACACCATAAGGGTTTTTATACCGCAGAATTTATAGTTTCTGCCTTGTCTAATGGACAGGATTCTAAAAATAAATCCGTCAATTCCACCGATTCCGCTTAGTGAAAGTAATCCTACGTAATTTTGAACGCTGACCAATAATGTCAGCGTTTTTTATTTTTCATTCAAATTTTTAAGGCTATGGCAATCGGCAAAAAGACAATAAAGGGAGCGGAAAAAGGTGATATATTAATCGCCAAAAGAACTGTATCAGCATACGAGAAACCAAACGATTACAGTTCCGTTCAACTCCACTTCTTAGCAGGGCAAGAATTAGGAACGATTGAGGATTTTGTTTTGATAGATACAAATTCAATCCTAAAAGAAAAGTTCATCATCTTTAATTCCAGATACGATGATGGCTTCGGCAGTATGGTTGATTCAACGTTTTCGCTACCCGAAAGTGCTGATTCATTGGAGTTTAAAGCCAATCCAAACTTTGCATATCCAGATATTTATAAAGACGAACACCCAAACGCTAATCAGACCAAGAAAACAGTTGAGGACTCCGCAACTCCAATAGCTGAGGGTTGGGATGTTTCACCAAAAAATACTGGCATCAGAGGAGCATCTGTATCAAAACAAAACGATACGGCTTCGTCCAACATTCTTGGGTTTACGCCAACGGTATTTTTTAGTGGTTTGGCAGGGTTGTTTATTCTAATTATAGGTGCATATTTAATTCTAAAATCTGAACCTGCATCACCGCAACAATCACCTCAAACGCTTAGTGGCGTTGAGAACGAAAATAATAAATATACTATCCCTAAAATGGATTTTATTAAAATATAGTATCTGTTGGTATCATTTAGTCTCTTAGAAATCCATGAACTTTTAGTTTATGGATTTTTTGTGTTTTATGGTTCAATTTACAGTAAATCAATAAAATGATTCCACCGTTTCCGCCAAAAACGCTCATTCCATTCCGTTAAATTTATCATTAGTAAGTTTGTGAAGTCGTCTAACGTATTAAACGTTAGCATTTCAATTTACCATAAATTTCAAGAAAATGGACATTACACAAGACAGTCTAATCACTTTTAGACCTACCGAAGCAAACCGTAGGATTCTTAGAATTAACGCAGAGAATAACGGCATGAATGAGAATGAATTGATGAATCATTTTATTGAAAATAATTCATCAAAACACCGTCCAGTCATTGATAAGCACGAAAACACGATTAAATCCCAATCGGAAGAAATCGAAGGGTATCAGGAGGAAATTGAATCGTTGAAGGACGATAAAAGTAATCTTCAAATCATGTTGCAGGATTACAAAAGCAAGGTTGATTTTTTGAATAAGGAGAAAATTAATTTTGTTCCTGATACCGAGGAACTTGAATTTACATCGTCTGAACTCGAAAAAGCGAAGGAAAGAATTACTGAAATGTCCACATTTATTACAGAAAATCGTTCTGATATTAAAAGACTTAGTGGCAGTTTGGAAGCATACGAGACTGATTTATTAGATGATTGCTTTTATAAAGTAATGGGTCTTAAATTGAAACTCCACGGAGATACGTCTGAAAAAGAGTTTGAAATCTTGACGAAAGCCGATTTAGTAAACGCATTGCTCACGCAATATGCTTTGCACTTGAAAGGTTTTGAAACCGACATTGACGAAGACGAAGAGGACGAAGATTAATTCATAAATCACTTAAAAATAAAGACATTGGCTAATCTTAAAATAGGTACAACCGTTTTTTGGAACAAAAGTGGTGCTAAGGCTTTTTGGAGAACCGATTTAAACGACCCCGTAGAATTTCTAACAGAAGAATTTTTGGAAGGGGTTGATGATGGTGGACACGGATATACTTTTCAGTATGCGTTTGATACTCCACACGAAGGGCAAGACATTCCACCGTCCGTAGTTGATACCATTGCAGGAACAATTACGGGAGAATTGGTTGAGAAAAACGGAGCAACCTTTTATCCAATGCGGATGCCGTTTACCTTTTATAACCTTGATGGCTCAAATCACTGGGACGGAACAAAAACGCTCAAAGTCTTTATCAACACTGATGATGTCAGCGGAGATACGTCCAAAGCTAAAAAGGACAAAGAAACAAAGGCAATCGTTGATTCTGCCTTGAATGACCCAATCGGTAAAAATGCCGTTTCCCAAACGGACAACACGAATACGTCCGCAAATGCGAAATTAGGAAAGAAGATATTGATTGGTGGTGTGATACTTTTGCTTTTAGGTGGAATTTGGTATTTAGTTACTCGAAAGAAGGCAAATAACGTAGTGATGAATAATCAATACGTACCTTCAAATGACCCAAATATGCGTAATTACGTTCCGCAAAATAAGTTTTATACAGTCCAACCCTAAACAAAACACGAAATGGCATTTCCAATAGTAGCGGCACTCGCTGCCCTCGGTTCGGTTGCGGAAACGGTAGGCTCAATTTTTACCAGCGGAGATAAAGTTAAAATTGCCCAGACAGAAGTTGATAAGGCAAGAGAAGGAGTACGAGCCATTGAAGCACAGGGAGATATTGAAAAAACTAAGTTAGCTGAAAAGGCACTTGACGTTAAAATTGCCCAATACAATGTTATTGCAAGTCAAAACAAAGATGCTAACAGTTTAGAAAAAACTAAGACCATCGGCTACGTTGTTATTGCCATTGTTTTCATGGGAATTTTATATTTAGTGTATAGGTTGTGGATTACTAAAAAGTCAGATGTTGTCCAACAAAGTCAGTATTACCAATACGTCCCAGAGGTTGAAAATTATCCGAGGATAAGTGAACACCAAGAGGTAAAAGCACTCAACGCAATACCAGAAATGTCATTGCAAAAAATATCAGGGTAGAATCCTGTTTTCATAGTAAAATATTTTAAAAACCAACTCACTAAGCTACTTGCCATTGGCTTGTAGCTTTTTTATTATTTTTCGTAGGCAACTTTCAAACCTTAATTTTTTAGTAAAATGGCAAACCCAATTTCGTTCAGACCAACAGAAGAGAACTTAGAAATTCTTAATGAAAGAGAAGCAATCAATCCTAATTTTAATAGAACAAATTTTATTAATCGTTCCATTAATTGTTACCTCACTAATCTTAATAGAATACAAGCGTTTGAAGGGGTGAAGCGTTCTCACGAGCAAAATAACACTGCCCATGAGTTTTCGATGAATGCACTTTTTGAGGAAAAAAGAAAAGCCAAAGCCGAATTTGAAAGCCAACTAAAAACCGCCAATGATAAAATTGAAGAATTTAAGTTACAATCATCTAAGCATCAGGCAGATGTAGAAATATTGAAAAGTAAAAATAATTTCCTTAGCACCCAAGCATCTATCTTGGATAAAAAGGCACTCAATGAGTTAGAAACTTTACGAGCGAAAGTAGCGGAGCAAGAAAAAGAC
Source organism: Arcicella sp. (assembly GCF_964672035.1). Classification (NCBI taxonomy): domain Bacteria; kingdom Pseudomonadati; phylum Bacteroidota; class Cytophagia; order Cytophagales; family Flectobacillaceae; genus Arcicella; species Arcicella sp. Next base: position 93,735 of record NZ_CBABQS010000004.1, on the reverse strand, counting down.
ATATTCAATCTAACGGCAAAGGTTGGTCGCTACGAAAACGAATACTTAAATAAAGCCTTCGCAGAGGTGAAAGGCAGAAAACTAATGGTTGAAAATGACGGAGAAAATGAGACATTTATCATTGACACTAAGTTTGAATTAGTCAGGGCATTATCATACAAATACTGCACACATTTATTCAAAGATTAAGGCTAACATACATACTTTCACAGGCAGAACCCCGTCAGAATTGATGGGGTTTTTCTTTGCCCAAAACTCAAAAATCTCTTTTCCTTTTGCCGTCAGAATATGAGAAAGACAGTGGCTAAATACAAACATTTGCAGGTTTATTCAATGGTGAGGAAAACTCACCATTAACCCAATTTCGGGTTTATTTCGCCTTACATCGGCATTATTTCGGGCAGAATACAAAACCCGTAACGACTTGATTCTAACCCGTAACGGTTGTATGACAAACTACTGCATAATTGTAACGAGTGTATTACGCTTTGTCATACAGCCGTTACAACTTTGCTTTCATCCGTTACGAGTGTATGACAAAGCGTAATACAGCCGTTACAACTTTCACTTTATCCGTTACAGATGTGTTACAAACTTCAAATATCTGTAACGAGTGTATTACAAACCGTATTACACTCGTTACGACTTGCATTCTATCCGTTACAGACGTATTACAAAATGCAAATATGCGTAATACACTCGTTACGAATTGTATTTTATCCGTTACGGGTGTATTACGGGATTTAAGGGAAATAGACGGTAAAAAAAGGAAATGGGGAAAATCCATTAGGAAATAAAAGGTAAATGGGAGGTATTGGAGCGAAATACGGTGATGCTAAATGAGTTATTTTCAACTGTTCCAAAACGCTTGGAACAGTTTGGAAAGGTGTTCCAAAGAAAAACCCCTCATACATTGCGTATGAGGGGTTTTTTGTGTTAATCGCTCCCTCTCCTGGGGAAAATACCTCTCTGATAATCAATTAGTTATGAGATAGTGGTAAAACAAATGGTATAACAATTACAAAATGGGTTTGTAGTTGTTTTGAGCCTTTAATACCACCTTATCCAATCCTTTTAAATCTCTTTTTCAATTCCTCAATGCGTTTTATTAATTCTGAGAATGATAAACTCTGTCCATAAATCATTGAACCTTGCATGATTTCATAATCTTTTTGCCATTCTTCTATGATTTCGGAGGGTGGAATGGGGTTGATTTTTTGTGGAATATGATTATCGTAATCAATGCCTCGGATGGGTGTAAATAATCTCCGATGGGCAACTATGTCTTGATAAAGTTTAGAATCAGTAAGTGCTTTTTCTGCAAATTCAGTGTCCATCAAACGCTCAATATCGTACAGATGTCGAGTTAATCTTTCTACACGAATTTTATCTATTGGTTTCTGGAATTCTTCGTGAAGTAGAAATACCTTCTCCAAAAATGTTCTCTCAGGATTAACCGTTGTGATTAAAATGGATGAATCCGCAAAAGGTTGATCAGGATAATTTTCACCAACAAATGAACGAAACGAGCGAACTGAAAAGGGTTCTCGCAATGATCTACTACCAACTTCAATGATGACTTTAGGTCTAATATATCCCATATTATCAAAAACGCTGGGATAAAATATTTCAATAATTCTTGGGTCTTGGTCGCTATCAGTCGTTTCGGTTATGTTGATTTCTACATTAGTCAAGCCCGTTTCCTCAAATTTGGTTTTCAGCGTTGGGTAGAACTTATCGGTGATGTAAGCAAAAGAGGCTTTGCGAAGTTTTTTAATTTGTTGATTGCTCAAATCACCTTCAAAACCCAAGAATTTTCTATCAAGAGCTAAATCAATATCTTCCGAAAACCTATTAATCAATCCCCATGCTTTGCTCAATGACGTGCCGCCTTTGAAAACCAAACTATCTGCACAATCCGTCTCAAAAATAAGGCGTAAAGTTTGAACAACCCACCAATCTTTTTCAATGGCATAAGTAGGTAATTTTAAGGTCTTACTGAGTGCTAAAAGGATATTTGTTTTTCTTATTTTGGGCAAACGTACCCATTCTTGCTGCGGAGTATAATCCATTTATTTTGAAAATTGTAATGTCGGTTTCATAATTTCTCTAATCCACTCAGGAGCAAGACGAATATCGTGTTCTAAACGTGCTTTTTTCTCCAATTTCAGTAAAGATTGTATCTTCTCAATCTCTTCTGTACTCACTTTATCTTTTCCAATAACCCGAAGAGCCTGAATTACTAAGGTGCTGATTTCACCGATAGTTGCAACATTTTTAGGAGAGGTTCTTTTAAACAAAATACTCCGACCATCAATTTTAATATTTCTTGAAGAACCATCCGTTAAATACACAAACTTCATTGGTACTTGCGTTGAAAGACCAAGTTTATTTAATGCCGTTACTCCCGTAGGAACAACTCTGGCTTTATCACGTTTGGCAATGGCTTTAACAATGCTTTCTATACTTGGAGGGACTTTACCAACGATTGGATCTATTTCTGGACGTATGTAAATTCCAGTTGCTACTCGTTCAATTTCATCTTTTTTGACTAATCGCTCCAATGATTTACGAACAGCATCATTGCTCCCTTCGGAAACAAAATTTTGACCAAATAACAGAGTACCTCTTTTCGCTTTTTTTATCTTTTCAAGGACTCTATTTTCAATTGAAAATTCCATGATTAATTCGTTTATTTTGTCACAAAAATAGTAAATATTTGTGACAAAATAAATATATTTATATTAATTGAATTGTGTGGGTTGGAAAGAAAGTTCAATATTTCCAATATTTCGGGTATATTCCCAATTGAAGTACCTGTTTGTTCGGCAATTTGACGATAAGATTGATAAATTAAGGTTGAATTTTGGAGGAATTTAAACAATACGTTCAAGCCTGTTTTAGTAAAATAGTCTATTTCTATTTCAAAGCTGTTAGGTTTAATTTGGCGGAATCTATGCAAATAAACATAGATTCCGCCAAATTAAATTTTTCCAGAAAATAACCAATCAATTGATTTTCAGATAGATATGCTCATAAGTCGGGCAGAAAACGCTGTTAATTTATGCGAAGTCAAGTTTTATAATGCCCCAATCAAATTAAATGAAAAACTGTCAAATAGCCTCCGAGAAAAACGAAGTAGGTTTAGAGAATTAAGTGGAACAAAGCATAGCGTTTTCAATACGCTTATCACAACTTTTGGCATTGATAATACTTCCTACAATGACTCAGAGATTGAAAATGTGGTAACGATGGAGTGCTTGTTTGAGTAAGTAAAAAGCCCTCATTGAAGAGAGGATTATTGCTTCTTCAATGAGGGCTTTTGTCTGTATTAAGGCTCATAGACCCCACTTTGTCGTAAAAATGATAAATATTTGCGACAAAAATCAACAAAATGATATTCAGCTTATATCTTGTGATATTCCTTACACTACAACCCCAAAAGTATCTTTCAATTTTCCCTTCAGATATTCTGTTGAATAATCTATCTTTATTTCTACCCACATTGGTAAATGGTCTGACATTTGGAAGGTTCGCCACATTTTATATTTACTTTCTTGGGGCATATATGGCTTATAAGTTGCTTCATCTGAATCTTTGAAAACGTACTGATAAAAATCAAAAATTCCCGCTTTTTCTCTTGCTTTAAATCTTTCTTCATCGACCTTGAAAGCTATTTGGTCATAGTATTTGTCTTTGGTAACATTACTGCCAGGAATGTTGTCTTTCGCCAATGCTGTTGGCACTTTAAATCCAGCATCGTCAAGAGCTTTCATGGTTGCATCTGTCTTTTTGAAGATATTAAAATCTCCCAAAGCAATCCAATTTTTCGTAAATGACGAATCCTTTTCACTCCGAGTTTTAATAAATTCCGCTAAATCTTTAATTTCTTGTAAACGTCTTGGGTCTTCTGGAACACTGTCTCCGTAATAAATATGTACAGTAGCAAGTACAAAATCTGTCCAACCTGATTTAAAACCACACATAAAAGGAGTTCTTGCAAACTGTATTTTGTCTGGACGTAAAACAATTTCGCCGCTCAATCCACTCAATTTGACTTTACGAGTATCGAAAATAAAAGCCATTCGCTCTGAATTTCCACCATTTTTAGTATCGGAAACATCCGTAAAAATACATTGCCAATCACTTCCCAAAATACGCATTACTTGTTGAAGAGCTGCCAAATCATCACGAACCTCTTGTACTGCCACCAAATCATAAGCACTGATAATTTCAGCAATATAAAAATAGGTATCTATTAATCTTGCTCCTCCTTTATTTTTGGGAGCAAATTCTCTAATATTCCACGTAGCAAGTAAAAGGCTATCATTTTGAGTTCTCGTGGGAATCTCTTTTGCTAATCCTTCTCGTAACGAAATAATACCTTGAATGATGCGAATACGTTCTTCTTTTTTAAGTTTATCAATGGCTGTTTCAACCTTACTTGACAAAACTAAATCTTTGTAAAATGGCATGACGATTAGGATTTATGAATAGTCTTGGGCTTATTATAATGTTTAACAATCTTTCAAATCAATCGGAACAAAAAAGTGTTTTCCAAAATAATAAGGAATCATTTTTTTATGCTGAAACCGACCAACAATCATGGCAGGATGAGTTCCAAATCTTTCAGCAAATACAGTCGCTTTTTGCTCCGTAAGTGGAAAATTATCCAATACTATCTTCTCTTCCGCTTCCGAAAAGGTCAATTTTATTGCGTAGTTATCAGCTTCAAGTTCTTTGATTTTATCTGTCTCAGAATAGTCAATTGACTCAATGAAAATATCGTTTTTCCCATGTAATAGAATATGACCTACTTCATGGAAAAATGTAAACCAAAAAATGTCATTTTGCTTTTGTCGCCCCGATAATTGTATAATTGGTGTATCTCCAATCCAACGAGTTGCCCCATGATTTGGAGCTTTTGACAAACAAGGAACAAATACAACTTTTACACCTACCGACAAACATTTATCTTGCAACTGTTCAGCAAAATCATCAGGTTGTATTCTCATAATTTCCTTTAATTCAGGCAAAATAGCTTTAAAAGCCTTTTCTGAATATACTGGTGCTTCTAATTTTTTTGCTAATAATTCTCCAATTCTTAACCATGCTGAAATGGCGTATGGCTCTTTTGTATGTGATAATGAAATTCTAAAAGCCGATTTTAATTGCTGGTCTAAGTAATAATTTTCCCAAGCCTTTGGTGAAGCTACACCAAAAAATTGGAGCAATTCATTTTTTTGAGCTACTCTATCTGTGTGTGTGAAAGTAATCAACCCTAATTTAGATAAATCTTTTAAAGGAAATTTTTTTGCCCATTCTACTTCTTCTGCAAGAACAGATTTACGTTTTTCTCTGGCTATATATTCATCATATTTTTGTTGTGTATTGAGCCAAAAACGGGCAGGAATTTTTAAAACGCTTTCAAATAATACTGCCATGTCGGGTGTAATGGCACTTTCTCCTTTTAATATTGCCGTTATTGTTTTTTCTGGTTTCCCTGTTCTAACGGCAAATTCTTTGGGACCCATTTTTAATTCGTTTAGTTTTTCTTCTAATGTTTCGCCAGCGTGAGCCACTGACTGAGGGAAGTATTGATTTGGCTTTGACATGGTTTTGCGGTGGTGTTTGTAAAGGATTTCAAAGTAACAGTTTGGGGAGTCAAAGGAATTATAATGCAACTCAGTGATAATTTACAATCTCTATAATTTCTACTCCAACAATTTCTATCCAAATATATTGTCCATCTTCATTGGTTGGAATTGGGACTTCATGGGGTTCAAAAATAAGACGATAAGGTTGGTCAAGATCGCAAGCCCATTGACCTTTTCTGTCATTTTTGAGTTCATGATAATGTCCTGCTAAATGTCGAACATCCTCTAAGGTATCGGCACTGGCAAGCTGCGAAAGTCTAAGTTTAAGTTTTGTAGCTCTTAACTCTCCTAATTCTTTTTTGGATAGACGGTCATCATTGGCAAGTTTTTGGAGTTTATTTTTGGAGAAGGTAATATTCATTTGCAAAATTAGGGTTTTAATTAACACTAAGTGTAAATTTTTTATAATTTATTTTTTGATAAACATTTTTTGCTATTAATTCATATCTACTTGATAATCAATATTATACTTATTTCGATAAAATTTCATATAGGATACCACACACTTTGGGTCAATTAATAAATAGTATCTCAATAATCTTTTGAACTCTAATAATATGTCAGAATCAAAACAATAATCTAACAGATTATCCAATAAATGCTCTATCCTGTTTTGGTCATGACTTTGAGTTTCAATGATGAAAGTGACATCGGATTGAAAACTTTTAAGGTATTGTTTGGCTAATAATTTTCTTGATTTTTCCATTTCTCTGATGGCATTAATCAATTCAAAATTCGTTTCCATATTTAATTTTCAATCTTCAATCAATTCAAAACGTCTGTACTGCACACACAATCTACGATGAAATTATCCACCACCCATTTCTCTACCAATATCCCAATATTTTACAATTTCTAAACATCAATATCATAAATTATCAAATTTCTAAAAACTCTCAGCCTCCAAAACCCGTTTCCTCTCAATCAAACCCATTTCTTCCTTAGCAAAATAGTTTTCAAGGGTAATTAAATCTCCCGTTTGAAGTACATAACGTGGGTCGTTTTGTAGGGTTGATAATTGGCTTGCCAATTGCTGAACTTTATTGACTAATTGCTCAATAAATACTTGTAATTCGTCCATTCCTACGCCTGTGAAGTCCATGTTTCCAAAGGCGATACCTAATTTGAGTTCGTTCAAAATTTCTTGGAGAGCTTCCAGGTTATTTTGGTCGTAGGCGGCTTTTAGTTTTATGAAAACTTGGTGTGCTTTTTCTTTGAATTCTTCCTTCACCAATGGACTATCTGGATGACAAAGTTTTACAGCTTCTCGGTATAATTGTTTCAGCGTTTCTTGTAAAGTTGTATCATTTCCTTGCTCAATCGTCTGATTATCTTCTTCAATAGTTGCATGAAACGACTCCCAACGTTGTTGGGCTTCTTGTTCTTGGCGTTTACTTTCTGGCTTTTCCGTTAATTTAGCTTTGCGTTCGAGAATGACTTTTTGTAGCCACAATATTTCACCGATGATAGTTTGAAATCGAACTCGGTAGGAGGCTTCGTACAATTGGATATGTTTCTCAACTTCTGCTAACTCTATTTCTAACCAACTAATTTGAGCATTGGACAATTTGATTTGATTTTGAAGTGATTGTACCAAAGGCGACAAAATCACGCCTTCGTCTTCATTGAGTGTGCTTGTGAGTAATTCAAATTGTCTTAAAAAATCATCAATAGCCTCTTGATTGTCGGTCAGCATGATGGATTCGCTGTTTTTATGGAATCCGTTGTAGGTATAATTTGCCGAGCCTGTTAGCAAAATAGTCTTATCAATGATGCAAAATTTGTGGTGCATAAAAGCCTTATCCGCCACAATGAGTTTGCCGCCTATCTGTTTGAAACCATCAAAATCTAAGGAATAGGATTCATCAAAATTCTTGGAATCATTGGAAAGTACAAGTATTACCCGCACGCCTGCCTGACGTTTGAAAACGAGTAAGTTCAGAATGTCTTGGTCTGTAAACCACGCTACCGCAATCTGAATACTTGATTGTGCCGTTTGAATTTGTTCAAGTACGAGTGGTTTTAGTCCTTTAAAATGTGCTTTCATGGTTACAGGATAATGAGGCTATAATCGTCTTCTTCGATGTCTGGATTATTTTTGATGTATTGCCAAAAGGTTTCTTCGCTTTTGAGGGCTTTGGAAATGGTTTTTAAAAAGACTTTAAATCCCTTCGGATTGCTTTGATAATGTTCTAAAATATGCTTGCTGATGGCATCGGTTGCCAATAAACAGACAACTTTATCTTTGGGAATTGTACCCGACCGAAAGCCTAATTCGTTGGGAAATACCGACCAATTGAGTAAATGCGTACCTCCTGAAAGTTGTTCGGGTCTTTGAAAAGGGTAACTTTCCAAACGATTATTGGCATAAAAAAACACGTGACTATCTCCAAAAGTAAGCCAATGAAATTCATTTTCTGTTTGCCAAACTGCCACTAAGGTACTGGCACTGCCTTCTTGATAAAAGCGTTTGAGTTGGAAAACGTCTTGTTGCATTAATGGCTCATATTGTTGGACAAATGCCTCCGTTAGTGGTTCTAACCAAGTAATAAATTTCTCAAAAGTGTGAATGGGAGCATCTGGTAGATGTTTTAGTAGAAATTCCGCCCACTCGCCACACAAAATACCCGTACCGCCCGCACCATCCGCCAATGCCCATACATGAGGATGCTCTACCCAAATACGGTCTTCGTTTGGGAGGGGTGATGGGCTATTGTGGGTTTTGGAAATGGTTTGGGCAAGATAAATCATCAATTTTAAACAGAATTTTTTAAATGCTTTTCAAGTTTTTTAATTAACCAAACGCCTTTCTCAATTAAACTTGGATTATTGGAATTCAAAAGTTCGTAGGATTTATTAAGTAGCATATCAAACTTAGGAGATAAATTACTCTTATTTATATAATCCATAAAATAAAATCCATCATCATCTTCCGAAACCTCAAACATATTTTCGACATTATATTCGTTTAAGCAAGTTTCCCAATAATCAAATAAATCTTTTTCGATAATCACTCTTGGATATTTAGCGAACTTGCTTTCAAGCTCATAAGCTCTATTCATTCCAACTCCCATTAATAGTTTTTTGGTATGTATTACTTTACCAATAGTTACGCCACCTCGAAGAAGTATATTTTCTGATAAAAATAGATTAATTAGTTCTTGTAGATGAATCATAAAAAACATTGAATCATCCATTTTAAAACTTTTACAACTTAGTACAAAAGAGTCTGAAAATTGGGTGAATTGAAAATCTTGTGTAGCATTTAATACGCTAAATATCTTTGAGGACTTAGTAATTACATTTGAAATTTTCGTATAGTCATTAGTTTTCTCAGCACACTCTATGAGTTCTTTGAAACCTAAAATGTCAATAAATGCTATTATTCTATCTTCTGATTTCATATTTGATTTTTATAATTTGAGTTAAGAAAGTTTAGGAGAACATCGTTTAATGCTATAAAAATCCAAGAACATTTTTTTTGTAATATTTTTTGAGTCTAAATTCAAGCATTATTATAAAAACAAAAGTTAAAAACAAAATCAAAAACAATGGTACAAAAATTTAGAGTTGTTAAGTATGAACCTTTTAAAAGTACAGGAGCAACAACATCGGAAGCATTATTTACTACTATGACTACCCCCGAAAAAGTATTAGAGACTTGCAAGGACGGGTTTACTTCAAGAGAAGACGCTGAAAATTATAAAACAGCAATTTGGGAGCGTAACCCTTTTGCTCGTTTTAAGGTTGAGCCATACTTCTAAATAATTCATTCCTTATTTGGTAGAACCACTCCGTCCCACGTAGGAGAGTGTTCTACCGACTAAGGAAATAAAGTCCAAAGAGTCATAGGACGAATTTTGGCAGATATTTATTTCCTATTTCATTTATCATCCTAAAAAAGGCAGGTGTTACTTTATCAGCTTGTTTTTTAATTTTTTCATCCACTTTACTCATCAAAAAATTAAAAAGAGGTAAATAATTCCTAATATTCTCATTTGAAGGACATTGAAGAACTGCTGCTGAAATAGTAAGATAAAACTCATCTGTTGCTTTGGGAAGATTAATAAAAACTGTGGCTTGTTCATTTTCAGTATCATCTCGATGAGCAATAAATTCATTTCTTAGTTGTATTATATTTTCATGAATTTCTAAAATTCCCTCATTACTTTCATCAAAAAGGTCTTTTTTATTTAAACTACCATAACCTCCCTCATTTGAGTTAAAACATTTTGCATACGTAACTACCAAAGAATGAAACAAACTTTTTTCAACTAATTTATTATTTACTTCTGTTTCTCCCAATTTAATAATTTCATTTGCACATAGTACAACATGATTTAAATCACATTTTATTAACATTAATGAAACTATTTTTTTCGCTAAAAAAGCGGGTACTACCATTTTAGTAACATCACCTTCTTTAAGAGTTTCTCTTTCTAAGAGTAGTGAAATAAGCTTTTCCTTTGGATATAGATAACTTTCCATATAATGTAAATTTTTCTTGTTGCTATTACTTGCTGATTGCCTTTTCATTATTTGCGATTTTCCAAAAAACACTATCTTGTTTCTATGCCTGATTTTCTCACCAGATAGTTTACCTTCATTGACTTGTAGAACCACTCCGTCCCAATAGATTCTTACCCTATCATTCATCTTGCGTCAGAAACGCAAGTGTTTGATTATCAATAAATTATGATAAAATTAAATAGCGAGTTGCTAACGCACGATGGATGGTAAGGATACTATCCACGGGACGGAGATACGCTTATTTATATCGCAGGATGTGCTATAACAGAGGTAAGACAGTTCTTACAGTATTTATGAAAATATAATGGATTTGCCTCTACATCGACTCTATCAAAACACTCGAACCTTATTTCTGTTGCAAGAGTTGCTTTATTTGCAGATAGAACAGGATCAATTTTTCTTCTTTCTACGTTGTACATAAAGACATTAAAACCTATTATCAAGTCTATACTTATTACATTCTGTTTTGCTCCGCATACATACACTATGTTTGGGCATTCAGCAAATAATTGGTAAGCAACTGTATTAATTCCGCCTTTACAACAGTATAACATAACTATTGCTCTTTCTGCCAAACATGAGGACCTACAAATAACTTGTCCAATCTCAACCCAAGATGTCATAAACAGGTCGTTGTCTGTAAAGCAAGTTTCGTCGCCGTGACCTGCAAAGTACAAGTAATCATATTTAATGCCCAAATTCAATGCTTTCTCAATTTCATCCAGTGATTTTACATCTTTGTGTTCCACATTGATATTATAGTGACTTGCGTAAGAATATATTTGACTAATTGAAACGTCTTCAATATCCGATGATACTCTTATTACTAATAAATTTTTCATTTTATAAATGGATTTTGTGGATTTATTTTTGTGTCAGAGTCAAGTGTCGTTTATTGGACTCCAACTAAGCTGTCTATCTTACAAAACTTTGTTAGGTTCTACTTCAAGTACATAGTTTTGAAGGGTAATAAGTTCTATTTTATTTGCCATACTTGTTATTTTATTTCCCTAAATTTTCAAAAACAAAATTCGCATTTCAAAATTTTAACAAATTTCGGTTATATGGCATAACTATTTCTGATTAGTAACCACCTCATATTTCAGCCATTACCTCATCTATAAACTCATCATTTAATAAAGGTTGAAATACTCTTTCATATATAGCATTATTCCATCTTAAATGATACCAATCAAATTTACCCATATATTTTTTAGTTAATTCGATAGACCATGGTAAAGATTTATTCCAACATAATTTTTCCCAGTCCCATTTATTTTCATATTTTTCTATTAACTCAAAAGACCATGGTAAAGCATTATTGTCACTTAATTTTTCCCAATTCCATTTACTTTCATATTCTTCAATTAATTCAAAAGACCAAGGTAATGATACGTTTTCACTTAAACATGACCATTTCCAATGTATTTCAAATGTTTTAATTAAATCTAAACACCAAGGTAAGGATGGGTTTTTGCTTAAAGAAAACCAATTCCATTTATTGATGTATTTCTGAATTAAATCTACTGACCATGGTAGAGAAACATTTGTACTGAATCCACCAAATCCTAAAAGATACCCGTCAGGACCCCAACTCCATTTATTTTCATATTTAAGAATTAATTCAAGTGACCAAGACAAAGTATCATTACTACTTAACCCACCCCATCCAGTCCGCTTCTTTCCATGACGGCTTATTTTGGACTCATACATCTCAATTAAATTAATAGTCCAATTTATCCCTTCATTACGACATAAATACCCCCAATCCCATTTGTTTATATACTTTTCAATTAGTTCAATTGACCAAGGCAAAGATTTGTTTCCGCCTAACATTTCCCAATCCCATTTATTTTCATACATTTCTACTAATTCCAATGACCAAGGTAAACCTTCATTTTGACTTAGAGAATACCAACTCCATTCAGTACTATTCTCTACATAATTCTGAATAAACTTGATTGACCATGGTAATGCTTCATTTCGACTTAAATTGGTGTGATCCCATTTATTATAGTAATTTTTAATCAATTTTTCTGACCAAAGTAAAGATTTATTTTGACTTAAATAACCCCAATCCCACTTATCTTCATATTTCTCTATTAATTCAATAGAACAAGATAAGGATATGTTTGAACTTAAATAATCCCAATCCCATTTATCTTTATATTTGTCAATCAATTTTTCATTCAAAGAATATTTACGTGAAACTTGATAAACAAACAATTTTCTCCACCGCTCATCACTCAAAACCAGCTCCTTCAATCTCTCCCTCTCAAACTCCAATTTCCCATCCCTCTGCCCATCAACCAACCAATTAATCCAAGCCACATCCTGCAACAAAGGCATTAAATCAATCGTACTTAAATTATTTAGATTTCCCTGTAATTGGCTTAACAATAGCGGTATTTTTACTTCGGGTAATTGCCACAAAATGGTCTTTATCGAGCTTTGGGCAAAGTTTTGGTAGTCGGTATCTTTCAAAATAATGCCGTCACCGTTGTAGTGTTCATTAAAAAGTTTGGGTTGGTGCTGTAAAGCTAAAAGCGTTATTTGCAGAACCAACAAACTGAAATCATCCAAGTTTTTATCAAAAAAATAAGCATCTCTTTTGGGGTGCTGGTAACAAGGGCTACCCATTTCGTTGGCTTTTCGTCCACGCAAGGCGGGTACAAATACGCCATCGTAGTCAATCAGTTTTAGTTTTCCATCGGGCGTAACAATCAAATTATCGTGCTTTATATCCCCGTGGGCAATGGGTTGTTGTTGCAGCCACCAAGCCAAATTACAAAACTGAAAATAGAGGTTTTTGAGGGCGGGCGTATTGTTTTGGGTACAAATTTGTTCCAAATAATTATCTAAGGTTTTGCCCTCAACCCATTCCATCAAAACCACGGGGTAGCCTTGTCCTTCGTCGTTGTCGGTTTCTACCCAAAGTTCATCTTCGAGGTAAGTAAAATCCACAAAATACGGAGAAGGGTTTTGTTTGAGGTATGCCGCAATGAGTCCCAAACGTTCTTGGCGTTCGTTGGCTTCGGTATAAAAACATTTGAGGGCATAGAGTTTGTCTTGGAGTTTTAGCTTAAAAACAATCGCCAAACCACCCGTAGAGTACCAAGGTTCATCGGGATAATTGGGGTTGGGTATCACTTCCACGCTTTCCAAAGTACGGAAAGAGTCCTGCCCAATCATGAGCGATATTTTGTATTCTTGGGTAGTAGGGAGCATCTATTAATTGGTTTTAATGGTTTTTGTGCCAATGTCTAAGCACTTAATCATATCACTCACCGAGGCTTGAAAAGTCATTGCCACGTATTCGGTACTTTCTCTTAAATCCGTCTTTTTCACCTCCGTAGCAATCCGTTGTTTAAACGCCAGCGGCAACATACTACTCATATCATAAAGCAAACGAGACTGTTTATTTTGCGGTAATTCGTCCATACTTTCTGGAAAAACAACCGATTGCTCCGTTGAGGCAGAAATATGAACGTTAAATAAAAGTGTTTTGCCGTAATGAGTTTTGGTTTGGCGTAATTGGTAGGCTTTTTCTAATAATTGGTCAGGTTGGCAATCCGTTTGCTCGCCATCGGTAATATTGATAACAATGGGCGGAAAACTGTTGGCGTGTTGGCTCGTCCAATCATTCAAGATTTCGGTGCATTTATCAAAAGCACTCCCCATGGGCGTAAGCGATGCTGCCACGGGCGAAAACCAGTAAACTACGGGTATTTTCACTTTGGTTTCGCCCTTGAAAGTCCGCCTAACTACTTCAATTTCACCATTATTGCCTGTAGGATTTTGTTTCAATTCTGCGGGCGAAACAAAGGTTTTACCAGCGAGATTACCTTCCCATAAAATTTGAGCTTCTTTTGATTTTTGACCATAACCAATCACCGAAATATCAAAATAGTGGCGTGGTTCAGCTTCGGTTTTTTGGCAAGCGTTGATAAGCTCATTGATGGCATTATTAACGTACAAAGCCACCATTTCAGCTTTTGATTTTGAAGTATCGCCACCCCAATTGTCCTTCATACTACCACTTTGGTCAATTAAAAACACAAAGCAAGCAGGTCTGTCTCTATTGATACGAGTTTCATAATCAGTCGTTTGCGTTTCAATTAGGATGTTTTCTCCAATTTGGGATAGCGATTGAGAGGTAGTTTTTTGAAGTGATTGCATTTGAAAAAATTTGGGTATTATAATTTCTTTGCAAGATAGGGGATTTAGTGTGGATTTGAATATTGGTTATTAGGGAAAAGTATTTGAGATATGTAAAGTAAAGGCTCTAACGAATCTATGGATAAAATTTTCAAGTTTGTCGCACTCGTAAACCCTATCAAAGAATATTTTGAAGGATTAGAAGTAGAAAATATACATAATTTGTGTTCGAGGCTCTGTCAGAATAAATTATAGACTCATTCCACCCATTCGCCTTTGCTGGTCTTTCTTCTTCTCTTCTTTCGAGCGTATATCTTTTACTAATTCAGCATCATTTACATTTGCATGACCACTTTGAGGAGTCTTGATTTTCAACGTGGTAGCTTTTTCAAATTGCTCTTTTTCCTTCAAAATATTCCCTTGATTTTCTTCTTTCAACTCATCTTCTGATTTTTTAGGGATATGTTCACTTTCGAGCTGTCGAATTTGGACTTGTTCTTGGATTCGTTCTTCAATCTTTTGTTTGGAGTAATCACGTCCTAAATCGCTGCCTTTGGTTTTTACCCCTGTGGATTTATCGACAAACGTTATTCCTCGCCCAGTGAAAGATTTTATGCCTACCTTAGTTAAGCTCTTTTGTAAATCTTCAAGATTTTTGACCTTGGGATTTTGAATTCCTAAATCAATAAATTTCTTAATTTTTTGAGCATGGTCGTTTTTCAAGCTATCCTTTTTATCTTCTCGGATTCCCTCTGTGGGAGTCAGATGATATTTTTCCTCCATTTTATGAGCAAAATCAACAATTCTGTAATGGTCATTACTGTCTTTTACTGAAACTTTACCATTTTCATCAACGATGTTTCCGATGAAGTGAATGTGTAAGTGTTTCTTATCGTCATGCTTGACAGATAACCACTGATTGAAACCAAACTCTTCAGCAAATTCTTCACTGATTGCTGCTAAGATTTCGTTGCTTGGGCGTTCATTATGTGGGAATGAAAAGATTTGATGCCAGCACGGTTTTTTCACTCTACTGTTTAAATTAGCTTGTGATTGCATCATCTCATTTGCCATTGAAATATTGATTTCTGTCTCGCTATTCATCGCCATTTGTAAGGAGTCGGAGATACCCACTAACTCACCTCTGATGCTTTCCTGCTTATCATTAATACAATATTCGATGCGACCTTTAAAGCCACTACTTCGTCCAACTTTCTTTCCAATCATTTTTGCTTTTTGATAATTTCTTGATACAATTTTTCTAATTGTTCTTGCTCTTCGCCAATCCTTTTGATAGCCATATTTTCACCCAATTTTTCCTCTGAATTAAGGTCTTCAACGATGGTTTTCAATCGGTCTGAAACGTCTTTAATCTTAATTAAGTACATTCCAGATTTAGTCAATTCCGTAATCTTTTTATAAATTCCTTGAACTGCCAAACGAATATTCTCAGAGTCTTTTTTGAAATCATTTGATTGTAAATAGGGTACATCCTTACTCTTTGCCATAAGAATAAAAGCACTCGCCAAACGACTTGAATCAATCAAAAGTTTACGGGTTTCTGCATCAATTTCAGCCATTGAAAATATGATACTTTCTTCTCCCAAAAGTTTTTCTCGAATGAAAACTGAGAAAGGAGTATTGGGCTTTACTCGTAAATTCTCCTTTCTCAGTTTTGCTTTTTCAGTAGGCGAAATCTTGAATTTAAACTGCACCTTTTTCTCAGATTCTGGCAGCAAAGGGCGACCAATTTTATTGATTTTTTCTTCTGAATTTAAGTTTTCCATTGCTTTAAAAAATATGAGCCAAAGGCGAATAAACTCCATTGTAAATGGCAAGGGTTTTGGGGTACACCAAAACATAACTTGCCCCTACTTCCGCATTGAAAATATAGTGGAATTTGAAAAAAGTCGAAAAAAGCCTAATTGGTTTGAATTGGTTTCAATCAGTTTGAAAATAGTCTAATTGGTTATAAAATAGCCTAAATCATGTTTAATCAGCCTTTGAAATGGGTACTATTATTGATTTTACAATTGGGGAATAAAAATAGTGCTTCCCAACCTTCGCATTTTTTAAGGTAATTGCTGGTTTCAAAACAATATATTTATTGTCCAATTTATCAGATTGAATCTCAGATTTTTCAAGCAATTGTTCAATCTCATCAGCGTATTTGTAATACTTAAATCTCTGCCCAAAATCGTAATAAACGTACCCTACCCATAGTAAAATTCCTGCGAAAATTGTAAAGGCAAAAGTTGGCACAAAATAAAGCCAGAACGCTTGCCCTTTGGTAGTCAATTGTACAGGCTTAATCTGTTTTTGAATAGCCTGTACAATTTCCCTTGTCACTTCTGTCGAAGCATTTAGACTCTCAACTACTTTTGCGAAATTATCTTGGATTGTGTCCACCAAAACGATACTAAATTCATCCGCTTGGTAGTTGTGTCTAACCAGTAATTCAGCCTTAATTTTATTGAGTTCATCTTGACTAATTTTGGATCTCATCTTTGAAATTTTCGGTTAATTCTTTCTTCAATCTTAATCTCGCCCCTGTTTGATAATCACTCAATGAATAGCCTTTTCTTACACCGTCTAAAATTTGACTTCCCAAATTTGAACTTGGGTCAAAATCTGCAAATTGCCTTAGTGGTAGATTCATTTTTTTGCAATTTTCAGACAACTCTTCGGCTAAATTTTGAAAGTTATTAAAAGTTGTAATGCTCTTCCAAATCGTTACATCAAAATCGCCATTCAACGATTTCAAAATTTTCTTCATGTAGTCCACCGACGATTTATAAGCACCACCACCTCCGATGACCAAATGAAAATGAGCATTAAACCCCAATTCTTCCATAAATTCTTTTAGCGGCAAATCTCTGTCAATTAAGGCTGGGACTTGTTCACTTTCGGGAGCTCCAAAATCAAAAAAGACATTATTGAAAGGTAGATTTACAATACTTTCAAGATAAGACACAAGATTATCTCTTACCAAAACTTCTTTGTCATTCAATAATGAGAGGGTTTCCATACGGTTCTCTCCCAAAAATTTAAGCTGTCTGGTAGATGTTTGCGTGGAACTATCCACATCGACAAAAAGAGATTGATTTTTATCAGCGTCCTTAGCGAGTCCCAATAAATAGGTTAGCATACTTTTACCTACGCCACCTTTTGCTTGTACTATAAAATGTAATTGTTTCATTATTTTGAAAATTTGGATTTAACGGTTTTGGGATTATTTATTTCATCTGGGTCAGTCCAATCAATATCACTGAGTGATGTATTTGATTTTGGACTATTAGAAATCTTAGGCTTGTCTTTCGCTGCAATATTGGATTTTACTTTATCCATAAAATAAAATCTACAATACTTTATGTCGGATTCAGATACGAGATTATCAACCTGTAATTCTTTATTTATTGTATCAGCAATGAACGCTAATGAAGCTGGTAATTTGATTGTAGTATCAAAAAGCTCCCACAAAGCACGTTTGCGTTTCTTGTCTTTCTTGCGATACATTTCTATCAAAAATTCTATGTTCATTTTGAATGATTTTTTCTTTTTATACTTGTGTGGCGTGCCACAGCACAAAAAGTGCCACAAGGGGTTTAACTAATTGATAATCAGTATTTTATGTTTTTAATTTTGTGGCACTCCAATGCCACAAGTGCCACAAAGTACCAAATGCCACACTTTGCCACAAAAATGCCACACTTTTTAAAGATATAAGTAATTGATAATTAGATAGTTATAGTTAGAAAATAGTATTTGTGGCATTGTGGCACTATTTTTTTTATTTTCACGAAGTGTTTTTTATATTTATAAAATCTATTCCCAATTCATCTTTCAGTTTTAAGTATTTGATTTTGAACGAGTTACGAGCATAATCAGTTTTGTTAGGTTCTGATTCTTGTGAGAATCTTTGCTTTTTAAAGAAGTTTTGCCTTATTTCTTCACTCTGAGAGTCTAAACCTTCAAAAGCTAAAATCTCATCTTGAAGCGTTTGCATACTTGGCGGAAGTACCTCAAATCGGTTTTGTCGCTTAAATTCAACAGTATATTTTTGATAAAGTCTTTGAAGATTTATCACAATATCTTGTCCATCAAACTTGTGATGAACCCCCTCTATAATCAGTCCTCGATCAAACATTTCTTGAACAATATCGAAGAACTCCTGCAATGATGATTTCTCTTGAACCAATTTTTCAGAAGTCAAGATTGATTTCACACTTCTTTCAATAAAATCATTCAGAATTGATGCTTGGTCTGTTGATTCACACATTACTATTTTACCTTGAACCGATAAAATAAAGGGTACAGTCAGTATTTGTGCTACATTGTAGATGTACCTTGGATTACCTATTTTGTGCTTTTTCAAATGGTCTTCCAAACTCATTCTGAGCAAATTATAGACTTTCTTAAAATCCTTCTTGATTAAATCACGATATTGCCAAATCTCACGGACGATGTTTGTAATCCCACCTTCTTGCATTATTAGGAGTTCTCGGTAGGCTTCTTTCTGCTCCTCAGTTCGCTTGCGGTTATTATTTACCAATACCACTAAACGACTAAAAAACGGCTCGTCTGCGGGTAGTGCTGGTAAGAAGTTTGAGGCAAAACCAATGGTACATTTTGGCACTAAATCCGTAGTGTCCAAGTAGCTTTTTGAATTCATATTCATTTTAGAATATGCCTTATTATCGTAGCTGGCTTGAAACAATGAAGTTAGCGGATGATTAGGAAAATACTCATCACCAAACTGATAGCCATTGTGCCTCTGTTCGATTTTAGCTACGAATGCAGCTTCTGTATTTTTACCTTTCAAGTTTATTGTCATAGCCTTACCATCAGCACCAAACACATAATTCATGTGATAGAATAAGGTACTTTTTGCGGTGCCAGGCAATCCAGTAACAAATAGAATTGGAGAGAAAGAATTTGCTTCAATTCCAGTATCTCGAAAGAGTGAAAACAGTAAGAATGATGCCGAAAGAAAAGTCATTTCTTCGCTTTGAGCCTTTGAAAAACTCCTATACCATTCGTTAAATGTTACTTTGTTATCAATGAAAGTAAAAGGAGAATCGAACCCTTTATTAATTTGTGGTAGTGACAAATATTTATCCTTGTATTTGATGATACCAAACTTATCTGGGTGCAATATTTTACCCTCCTTTGAAATAGCACAATTGGCAAAGAAGTATAATTCTGTCTCAGGGTGTAATCCATAACGAAGAACTTTAACAGCGGACGAAAAAGTTGTACAAGTAAATAGAAATCGCCTCAACTGTTGCAACTGCTGGTAATTGATATTCATTGACAAACGCATTGCTCCTAATATTTTCTCTAAATTTTTAGGTTCAAAGAAGTCGTCATGGCTAACTTCAATGTAGCAAGGGGCTGCCGCTGGTAGTCTAATTTCCAAAATCCACGTGTGATTATTGTTCTCGTCAGTAGTTTGATATTTTATGAATATCAAGAATCCCTCAGCCACTATCATTTTAGCCTTACCCGTTGCAACTGCAATTTGAAAGTCTTGCAAGTCATAGGTCACATGGGTGTTAGACAATACATCTTCTGTTTGAATAACCGTGTTTGACGACTGAGAATACTCATTTTTGACAACAGTAAATCCACATTCTTTTGCACGGGCAAAGAAGAATGCTGGGTTATCAAAACGATTGGTTTTAAGACAGTTATCAAACTTATTATCTGTTTCTTTTGAATCATAATCGTTATGAAATTGACTGATAGAATGGTACATCTCACGCCCGATTTCTCCAAAAGTTGCCAAGGCAAAACCCAATTTTAGCCATGTGTCATAATCTCCCGTAATATCACTTCTGCCATTAGTGATTCTTTCCACTAACTTTTTTGCTCTAACTGATTCAGAATCAGGAATTTTGACTTCATTCTTTGATGATTCTTTCTCTATTTTTTTAGGTAAAACATCGAATATTTTAGCGTTAGGATTGTAGTAAATATTAGGGTCATAACTGACAAAACAAGCCCTACAAACATCTATCCCAGACTTGTCCGCCTCAATACCTATAATCTCCTTAAAATAGGCATTCAGTGTATTCCAAGCTACTTTATGGTCAGATTCATTAGTACGGACAATCAATTTAATACCCTTTCCAGAAGGGCTTAGAAACGACATTAACGTAAACGTATTGGTATATACGTTTGACATGAATTTTTCAAGGTTTTCTATATCATCATAGTCCAAACAAATCAGGCTACTATGGGAAATTAATCCATCTGCCTTACGTTGTTCAAAAATGCCTGAGAACGTAAAATAGTCCAGTTTCTTCTTTTGAGCATTCACTATTGCTTTATCATCCGAATTACGGATTATTTCAACATTCTGCCTGTATGTTTCAGATTTTATAAGAGCATAAGCATCTTCAATAAATATTGAAGATGTTGGTTTCAAAGACGTTATACCGCCTTTGAAAAAACTAAAATTATTGTTTGACATCTACCAGATTTTTTAGGTAAGGCAATAGGAATTCCGTAAACCTGGTTATATTTGCACCAGATTTTTATTGCTTTCTTAGGAACAAGCAAAGGATATTAGACCGTCAAGATGTTAGAGCATTTTGACGGTTTTTATTTAATGGTTGGGTCAGTGAAGAATCGCTCTACTTCGCTTGCTGGTATATAAAGTGTCCTACCTTTCTTCAAACTCTTAATTAGATTTTTACTAATAAGCCTATCCATTCTCGACCTGCTCATTTTTGTTAAGTCCATGAATTCTCTGGCTGAAAGATGTGTTGGCAAATGGGTATCTACTTCTTTTGATTTTTCGCTAAATTGTTGAAAGTAATCATCTAACATGCCCTTCATTTTATCAAAAAACTGTTCAAAGGGTATCACGACCATTTGTGGTACTTGATTTGTTTGTGTTTGATTCATCGTGAGTCGTTTTGTTTAATTCTGAGTAATTTTTCACAAATATAAATGTTTATCCAATAGGTTAAACATTTATATTAAAAAATTTATTGAAAGAATGACATTATTTTAGTTTTCTCTACAATAATCTGTTGTTCGAACAAATTTAAAATCTCTTTTAGATAAGCCTTTTCATTATCTGAATAACTTAATATTTCCTGTTCTAAGGATTTATAGAAAGTATTAGAAAGAAATTCGGCTATCCATACTGGTAGAGTAACTCCTTTACCAGAGGACATTTTATGAGTGAATAAAATAGAATTATTACAAAATGCATTAAACTTGAGAACAAAATATCGGAAATAATCAAATTCTTCGAACTCATTCAAAAATTGGGAATTTGTAATTGACAGAATCTGATTTATTTGTGTTAGTAAATCACTTAAGTTTTCTTGAAAATTTAAAATTTTAGGAAAATTAGGTGATGTTACGTAAAACTTTTCTACTATATATTTTTTAATTATTTCTTCTAACAAATCATTTACAAAAAGAATACTATATCTGTAACCATCACCTAAATTGGTAAGAATGAAATTCTTGTCATCAATTTCTCTTAAAATTGAAAATAGTGATATTGCATGATGTCTCTCATAAATTAAAAAATCTTGGAAAATATGATGATTTGTAGGCTTTAAAAATTCAACTGTATTGAGATTTCTTTTTACTTCATCAGTAAATGCCTTATCGTTTACTCCATATACATTATAACCTATAAAGTGGTTTATAAACTTATCTTGTGCATTTTGATAAGTTAATGAATCTTGCATCATAAATGCCATATAAGCACTTTTACAACGATTTGTTTTTCTTTTGAAAACAAAATCTATGTATAATTGATAGTATTCGTCTTGTTGGGTGTCGCTCAAAGAAAATACAATAGGAGAACGCTCTTTTCTCAAAAAGTATTTGATGGTTATTTTATTTTGTTTTGTTTTAATATTTGAGTTTATCATATCCCTAATACTGTAAAATCAATATTTTTTGTTCCTTCGATAACATCTAAAACATCCACTTCATAATAATTATTGGAAGTAGCTTCATTTGTATGACCAAGCATTTTCGATAAAACAGGGCGTTTCGCTCCAAATCTTACCCAAAGTTGTGCATTTGTATGTCTTGCAACCTTATTTGATATGTCCTTTGTAATACCTGCTCTTTTAGCAATTTTTTTCAACTTAAAATTATACTTCTGAGGTTCAATAAATAAGTTATCATCAAACATAAATTTTGTTTCGTTGTTGCTTGTACGATATTTCTCAATTATTTGTTGAGCTTTGGGAAACTTAAAAAGTGGAATAATTGCAGTCTCCCCATTTTTGTCTCTTTCTCCAACAATAATATCCCCAAAATCAGGATGATTTACAACATGCTCTTTCTTGAAAACCTGTAAATCATTATAATAGTATCCTGTATAAATCTGAAATAGAAACATATCTCTGTCTCGTTCCATTTCTAACTCGCTAATTGGGAATATTAAATTAATTAGCATTTGAATTTCATTTATTTCAAGAAAAACTCTGTTAGCTTTTTCTACTTTTATTTTCACATCTGCAAACAAAAAACGTGTTTGCTCTATTGTCAAGTACATTTCCCTTTCAGCTTGACCAACAACGACTTTGAATTTATCAAAATAGGATTTAACAGTTGCTCCTCCTAAGTTTTTTGTGATTTGAAGATACCTTTGAAAGCCACTAACCATTTTACTATTAAGCTCTGAAAATCTAATTTTTGGATTAAAATTATCAAGGTGCATTAAGAATATTTTGTACTTTTCTAATGTTGAATCATCTAATTTCTGATGAGGATTCTTGATATACTCTCGTGCATAATCATTGAAAATATTACCATCCCCTTTTCTTTTTAATTCTTTGAAGAGTTCGGTAAAAGAAAGACTATTTCCATAGTTCCTCTTCACAATTTTCATAATCTTATCCAAAAGCTCTTGAATTTCTTGATTAATCTCAAAAGATAGTGGATGTGTATTTTTCACATAATTTCCATAAGCACCACGATTATTTTTATTCCAATCATTTTTTGAAATCTTAGGGGCTTTGCCAAGCTTGACGAATCTTGACTTTCGCTCAATGGTAATTCTAACGTAAATAAAATATAACCCTGACTTTGAGGTTTTATTTCTATAATTGATTACTGGTTTTACAGTTAATGTTAAGCTCATAATGACAGTTTATTTAAAATAAAAGTCAAAAATCAACATAACATTTGATACAACAAGTCGAACGAATCAAGACGAATCAGGACGAAATAGCAAGACTATGAATAAAGAAAAAAACCTCGAAAGTATTGACTTTCAAGGTTTTAATTCGTTTTGAGTCGTCTGGACTCATATTGCAAGCTCCCTCTCCTGGGCTCGAACCAGGGACCCCATGATTAACAGTCATGTGCTCTAACCAGCTGAGCTAAGAAGGATTGTTGTTAATCGTGATGCAAAATTACGAATTATGACGTATTCTACAAGGGATTCTTTGAAAAAAAATGAAAGAATATTCAAACGGCTTGATAATCAGATTTTTAAGTTTAAAAATAATTTAGGTCATGGGTACGTGGACTACCATTTTTGTCTCAAAAAACTCTTCGGTGAAATAATCTGATAGTTCAAAGACTCTACTTTTCTTGCCTAACTCTTTTAATTCTTCTTTCAGATCGCCTCCTTTCAAGTACAAAATCCCATTTTTGTATTTGTTGTAGTTATTAATATTAATTTTACCCTTTACCCAAGTATAAAAAGGTAATAATCTCGTTACTGCTCTACTAACCACAAAATCAAATTCTCCTTCTACCAACTCAGCTCGCATTTGTTCAGCTTTTATGTTCTCTAAACCTAAAGCGGTGGCAATTTCATTGACAACCTTTATTTTTTTACCGATACTATCCACTAACAAAAATTGGCAGTTTGGATACAAAATTGCCAGAGGAATGCCTGGAAACCCTCCGCCTGTGCCTACATCCAAAATTTCTGTAAAGTCTTTAAAATCAACAACTTTGGCGATGGCTAATGAGTGAAGAATATGTTTTTCGTACAGATTATCAATATCTGCTCTCGAAATGACATTTATTTGGGCATTCCAGGTGGCATATAATTCGCCTAACTGAGCAAATTGTTGTTTTTGCTTGTCAGTAAGTCTTGGAAAGTATTTTTCTATTATTGTTGAATCGTTCATTTTTTTGTTTTTATTTTACATTCTATCGGACAAGTCTGTCCATAATATATACTTCACTACCGCCATCTCATTTTTTGTCTTCTTGGTATAAAATTATTAATTCCCATTATCAGGAAATATAGTGCGAAGATACCATCCCAAAAGGGTAATGTAATGATTTCGAGTGTATTATCTAATCGTTCATTGACTTTTGAAAACACAATCCATTGGCTAATTAATCGAAATAAAAAAACGATTAATATCCAGAAAATCAATGGTTTATGAAAAAATATTGGTATTAAAATCAAGTAACAAAGCCACGTTAAAATCTGACTTGCAGCCAATCCTCCTAAGTTAATTTTATGTTGAAATTTGTAGTGTTTACTAACCGAAAGGTGTCTTCTTTTTTGTCTGTACCACGTTTGCCAAGTGGTTTTTGGGAAAGAATACATGAAGGTTTCTGGGTTTAAACAAACTGCTGTGTTGTCTGCATTAGCAACATCATTCATAAATAAATCATCATCGCCTCCCACAATATTGGT
The DNA here is from genome assembly GCF_964672035.1 of Arcicella sp. Classification (NCBI taxonomy): domain Bacteria; kingdom Pseudomonadati; phylum Bacteroidota; class Cytophagia; order Cytophagales; family Flectobacillaceae; genus Arcicella; species Arcicella sp. The sequence goes on along the minus strand of NZ_CBABQS010000004.1, from coordinate 68,742 downwards.
ATGTTTTGCAAAGCCTTTATTTTTCAGAAATAAGGATTTTCGATACATTAAATTTCGTCCAACGCCCATGTATGGCACTCCGATAAGGGCAAAAGAAAAGTATTGAACAACAGTATTGAATGTCTCGTAACGAATAAGATTATTCAAAAATCCTTTCTCTTTAAAATACGGTGAAAATCCCAAAACAATTTCTTTATCAGGCGTCAAACACTGCGCCATTCCCGCAATCCAGTTGTTGCTTTGTGGGCGACAATCAGCATCAGTAAGCAGAAGATTATTGTACTTTGCCGACTTGATTCCAAGCGTTAGTGCGTATTTTTTGGAAGACAAATGGTAAGGCGTTTCTTCTATTCGTAAGAATCTGATTTTTTGATATTCAGAACATTCTGTTAATAAATAATCAAAAGTACCATCATAAGAACGGTCATCCACGATGATAATTTCAAAGGTTGGATATACCTGACTATTGAGTAAAGGAATTAATGATTTTAGGTTTTCTAATTCGTTCCACGCACATACAATCACGGACACGCCTTCTGGCTTGCGAGTTTCATTTTCGGGAGAATCGTACTGATTTATTTTGCTAAAAACGAAAAAAATAAAATACAGTTGAAATGCAACGGATACAATAAAGATGATGAGTAAAAGTGTTACCAAAGTAGTCTATATCAAGGAGTTAGTGAAATTGGAGTGCAAAGATAGTTCATTAAGTAATAGAGAACAGTCAATAGCGTATAGTTTTTATGAATATGTTGTAATTTTGTGGGTAAAAAACTATTAGAAATCAGCCGTGAGCAATGAGCGGTGTATAGTAAATAATTAAAAATCATAAAATTGCGTAGTTAAGCTCATTGCTAAAAGCTGTTTGCGCACAACTCAAAGCTAAAATATGACTTTCGATATACAAACTACCGACCCTAATTCAAAAGCACGTACTGGGGTAATCACAACTGACCATGGACAAATCCAAACGCCTATTTTTATGCCTGTAGGCACTGCGGGAACAGTTAAAGCCGTTCACCAACGAGAACTTAAAGAAGACATAAAAGCCCAAATTATCTTGGGGAATACCTACCATTTATACCTTCGCCCGCAATTAAACATAATTGAAAAAGCGGGTGGACTTCATAAATTTAATGGTTGGGATAAACCGATTCTCACCGATTCGGGTGGTTATCAAGTCTATTCATTGGCAGGAACTGGGCGTAAGATTAAAGAAGAAGGTGTAACGTTCAAATCGCACATTGATGGCTCAACGCATTTCTTCACACCCGAGGGTGTTATGGATATTCAGCGAACTATTGGAGCGGATATTATCATGGCTTTTGACGAATGCACACCCTATCCATGCGAATACGGGTACGCCCGAGAATCTATGGAAATGACTCACCGTTGGCTAAAACGTTGTTGTGAACATTTTGATAAAACTGAACCAAAATACGGATATAGTCAAACACTTTTCCCTATTGTTCAAGGCAGTGTTTATAAAGATTTACGGGTAAAATCTGCCGAAGTAATCGCCAGTTTTGAGCGTGAAGGAAATGCTATCGGTGGTTTATCAGTTGGCGAACCCGCTGAAATGATGTATGAAATGACGGACATTATAACGGACATTTTACCGAAAGATAAACCACGCTATTTGATGGGCGTTGGCACTCCCGCTAATATCTTAGAAGGAATTGCTTTAGGGATTGATATGTTCGACTGCGTAATGCCCACCCGCAATGCTCGTAACGGAATGTTATTCACCACTGAGGGAACAATCAATATGAAAAATGAAAAATGGAAGGCTGATTTTTCAGCAATAGATTCAGGATTAGACTGTTACGCCAGTAAATTTTACACAAAAGCATACGTTAGACATTTACTCAAAGCGGATGAAATGCTTGGTGCTATGATTTGTAGTGTTCATAATTTAGCCTTTTATTTATGGTTAGTAGGGCAAGCAAGAGAACAAATTCAAGCGGGTACATTTAAGGTTTGGAAAGACAAAATGGTTGTAAAACTGATGCAAAGACTCTAACCGTTTGATAGTTTTGCTATAAAAAAATCAAGATTTATACTTACTTTTGCTTAAAATTATTCATAAAATCATTTAGAAAATTAATACTTATAATGACCCGCATTCTAAAAAGTATTCCTACAAGATATTTCTTATCATTCTCACGACTGACCTTGCTTATATTTTTGTCGTTGATTTCATTGAGTCTCTACGCTCAAAAGCCTAAAATTGAGGATTTATCTGACGATCAGATTAAAGAGTTTTTGCAAAAAGCTCAAGCAAGTGGCATGAACGAAGCTCAAATTGAAAAAGCTGCCTTAATGCAAGGTTATTCACCTGCTGATGTTGCCAAAATGCGTGATCGACTCAATAAATTGACGAATGATAACGCTAAGAAAAACACGAATGAGTCTGAAAATGGCACTCGGAAGACGAATGCGGTACAAGCTGGAAATAATAAAGTAGATAAAAATAATCCAGACAATAAAAAAGAAGATAATGAAAAGGATAAAGATGGAATGCCGAAAGATTCTGTTGAGAAAGATATTATAAAACCAAAAGTTTTTGGGATGTCCATGTTTGCAGCGGGTGGCTTATCTTTTGAACCAGATTTGCGTATTGCCACCCCAAAGAATTATCAATTAGGCCCTGATGATGAATTGAATATTGATATATTCGGAAATGCGTTGGATAATTATAAAGTAAAAGTAAGCACCGAAGGAACAATCAGAATATTGAACCTTAGCCCAATTTATGTCAATGGACTTTCGATTGAAGCGGCATCAGAAAGAATTGTTGGGCGTTTGAGACAATTATATCAAGGAATTAATGTGCCAGGAAGTGGCGTTTCAGCGCAAATTACTTTGGGAAATATTCGGAGTATAAAAGTAACTATTACAGGCGAAGTAACGAAACCCGGTACTTATACAGTTTCGTCTTTATCAACTGTTTTTAATGCTCTTTATGCCGCAGGAGGCCCATCTGAAAATGGTTCATTCCGTAATATTCGAGTAATTAGAGATAATAAAGTTGTCAAAATCTTAGATTTATACGATTTTTTATTGCGTGCCGACCAAAAGGATAATATTAGATTGCAAGACCAAGATGTTATCAGAATTGCCGAATATGAAACTCGGATTGAAGTATCAGGCGAAGTAAAACGCCCCATGATTTTTGAAGTTGAAAAGACTGAAAATTTAAAAGACGTTTTGCGTTTTGCTGGTGGATTTACTGATAGAGCCTATACCTACACCATCGGTTTGAAAAGAAATACTGCCAGAGAACAAAAATTAATGAATATTTCGCAGGATGAGGTGGCTACTTTCATACCCCAAAGAGGTGATAAATATACGGTTGGAGAAATTCTGGAAAGATTTGAAAATAGAGTAACTATTAGAGGTTCTGTTTTTAGAGAGGGAGATTTTGCCATTGAGTCAGGTGTAAATACCGTAAAAGAACTTATCAAAAAAGCCGAAGGATTGAAAGAAGATGCTTTCATGAATCGTGCAAATATTAGTCGTCAAAAAGAAGATAATGATTTAACCGTTATTGCTTTTGATTTAGGAAAACTAATGAGAGGAGAAATTGCTGATATTCCTTTAAAAAGAGAAGACGTTATTACGATTAGAAATATAAAATCTTTAAGAGAAAAAAGAATCGTAATGATTGAAGGCGAAGTAAATAAAGCTGGGAAATTTGATTACGTAGAAGGATTAACGATTGCGGATGTTATTGTTTTAGCCAATGGTTTTACGGATGGTGCCAGCAATGCTAAAATTGAATTATCTCGTAGAGTAAAAGACGATACTACTGGTTTGGATAAAGAACAAAATGTAAGAATTGAAGAATTTATAATCGATAAAAATCTAAAAATCACGCCAGAAGATGCCAGAGTAATGTTGCAACCTTTTGATAAAATATACGTTCATAAATCTCCCAGATATGAAAGTCAAAAATCAGTTTATATAGAAGGAGAAATAAATTATCCAGGCGCCTATACCATAAAAGATAAGGCTCAGAGAATCACAGATTTAATTAAATTGGCCGGTGGACTTAAAAATGATGCTTTTCCTAAAGGAGCCACATTTAGCAGAGATTCAACAAAAATTGCGATTGACTTGTCTGTTATTATTCAGAATCCTTCTGTTACAGAAAATATTTTATTGCTCGACGGTGACCGTCTATTTATTCCTCGTGAACTTCAAACGGTAAAATTATCGGGGGAGTTATTGAATCCTATTTCAGTAGCTTATCGGCCAAACCAAAACCTTAAAGATTACATTTCACAAGCGGGAGGATTTACGGATAAAGCAGCTAAACGTAGAGTATTTGTAAGATATGCAAATGGATTTTCCGATCAAACTAAAACATTTTTGTTCTTTACTACCTATCCCAAAGTAGAGCAAGGTTCAGAAATCATTGTCCCTGCTGTTCGTGATGATAACGCAAATAAATTATCCACTGGTGAAAGAATCGCAATTGTTGGAGCAGTTTCTTCACTTTCACTTGTGATTATCAATATTCTTAATGCCTTGAACAAATAATATTAATCCATTGGAAACGAAGAAAATACAAGAAAATACGGACGCAGAAATGACCATTGATATTGCTAAAATATTCAAGGTCATCAAAATAAATAAATGGACAATTCTGATTGTTACGATTGTTTCAGCGGCTTTGGGAATTTTTATTGCCATTAATATTCCGAACGAATACTCTTCACAAGTCCAAATCCTGCCTGAATTAGAATCAAAAGATGCTGCTGGGGGATTAAGCAAATTTAAATCATTAGCTGGCTTGGCGGGTGTAGATTTAAGTAGTTTAAGTTCAACCGAAGCCGTTCGCCCAGATTTATATCCCAATATTTTGCAAAGTACTCCATTCTTAATGGACGTAATGAGTATGAAAGTATTTGCAAGTAAGTACAAACGCTCGTTGAAAATGTCGGATTTTTTGGAAGAAAATACGAAGAAAGAATTATCCACTCGAATTTTTGGGGAATCAGATGTTGAGGAAGAAAAAGATATGCCAGTCATCAATCCCAAAAATATTCCTTTTGAAACCATTAGACTTAATAAAAAGCAAGACTTACTTATTAAGGATTTGCAGAAACGAATTGGGGCAACATTGGATAAAAAAACGGGCGTAATCAGCATTGCCGTAAAAATGCAAGACCCCGTTATTGCTGCTACGATTGTTCGTTATGCGCAAGATTACTTGACTAATTATGTGGTAAAATACCGTACTGAAAAGACATTACAGGACATAAAATTTTTGGAAAATCGTCTCAATGAAGCCAAAAGAAGATACGATAATGCACTTTACTCTTATTCAAGTTATCAAGACCGTAATAAAAGTTTGTTTTTAAATATTGCCAAAGACGAAGGCAAAAAAATGCAATATGAAGTAGATTTATCGTACAATCTTTATTCAGAACTTTCGAAGCAATTGGAAGAAGCAAAAATTAAAGTTCATCGAGAAACCCCAATTTTTAAAGTGCTCGAACCCGCTCAAATTCCTGTGAAAAAGAGTGAACCTAAACGCTCAGTAATGGTAATTGGATTCGCATTTTTAGGATTAATTATGAGTATTTTTTATGTATTAGCAAGAAATTATAAGTCATTAGGAATATTTGGATAAAATAAATTCTACGTGAAATTTAAAAATATTATACAAAATCTTGGAGCCAACCTTCTGATAATTATACTCGGATTGGTTGGCTTTATTATTTTAGCCCGTTGGTTAGGGCCAAGTCAACGGGGTGTTTTTGCCGCTATTATTCTCATCCCAATCATTCTTCAAGACTTCGTCAATTTTGGATTGTCTTCTACCACAATCTACTTCACCGCTCAGCCTTCATCTGATAAAAATAGAATTTGGAGTAACCTTGTTATCATGGCGATTATTCAGAGTATTTTAGGGCTTTTCATTGGCTATTTTATTATCAGTCTTTACCTTCACAATTATGGTTTAGCAATTGTTAATCTTGGGCATTTATACCTTTTTACCATTCCAATGGGCTTATTTGGAATGTATGCTACTTATATTTTACAAGGAGCATCAAATTTCAAGATTACTAATTCCCTAAAATGTATCGTCCCAATTGGTTATTGTACAGGTATTATTTGGTTCAGATTTCAACAAACTTTAACCATCGAAAATCTTGTTTATTTACAATTAACGATTCAGTTTTGTAATTTAATTATTGCAGTATTGTTCCTTTACAAAATACTCTTAAATCCGTTTTTATTCAAAATTGATTATAAACTGATTCGACAAATGCTTAGGTATAGCATAAAGGTCTGGTTTGGGGATATTTCTCAATTAGCTAATTCTCGAATCGACCAGTTTTTGATTGGAGGAATTTTGAGTAGTCGAGATTTAGGAATTTACACCATCGCAATAAGTGTTTCGGGGTTTACTGGCATTTTTGCGGATGCGGTCAAAACGATTATGTTACCTTCAGTGACAGGCAAAGAATTACTCCTAGAAAAGATTATAGAGACACTTAATTTCTTTAAAAAATACTGGATATTTAGTGTTTTTTTTCACGTAATTTTCGCTTGGAGTTTACCAATTCTTATTCCTTTTGTCTTTGGAAAAGCTTACTCAGAATCAATTTTAATAGGTCAAATTTTAGTAATCGGCCATTTTTTTATTAATGCAAAAACAGTTTTAGGAGGAGGAATCTTGGGTATGGGTTTCCCAGAAATCGTAAGTTATGTGGAAATAATTGGAATGATTATTTCTTTGATCTTCAGCATTTTACTGATAAAAATTTATGGATTAATTAGTATTCCAATTGCCATTTCTTTTTCCTATTTTAGTCAGTTCTTAGGGTTGATTTTTTTTACCAACAATAAAGGAATTAAATACAAAAAAATGATCTATATTTCTCAAAGTGAATTTAAAGAATACTTAAATTGGTTGAAGAATACCACTCAATATTTCAAATGAAAACTTTATGCTTTGGATTGGCATTTAGAAGAATAACCTTCCCAAGGTTTTAAATATCTACCCTAAAGTGCTTAAACTTTAACCACGAATAATGAGAGAAAATCTATTTTTTGCTTCTTGCCTGGACTTTACGGTATTATTAACCAGTTCGTGGTTGCTATTTCGTTATGGCAGAATTTCACTCTATCATCCAGCAACAACCTATTTGGTTTTTCACGTTTTTACTTTCACTTCTCGCTTAATTTTCTTAACCAACGGGGCGGCGTTTTTCTTAGCAGAACAATTTGATTATTTTACCGAAATAGAAAGTTACGAAATTTTTAGAGCTTCTTTGTTGGCCGATTTGGGCTTCATTTCTATGACTATTGCGTGGTTATTGGAAGCTAAAAGAAAACCATTTCCCAACCCTTTGAAATCAAGCATATTGTTAGATGAAAGTGTGTTAAAAATAGTGCTTTTCATCACCATTCCATTGGGTATTTGGGGTATTTTTTCTCAATTATATATCCCAGGTATCGGAAAATCGCAATTTAATTTTGGGGGCTGGGAACATTCAACTTACATCATAAATGCTCAGAATTGGTTAGTATTAAGCTACTTAGTTATTGTTTTCAAGTATGGGTTCCGTAAATCTTATTTGATAATTATCCTAATTTGTCTATTTATTCTTGGCCTTCAAGGAGAACTCCGATATCGAGTTTTAGTTCCATGTATATTTTTACTTTTTCTTTATTTACATCGGCAACAAAAAAAATGGCTTTCTACTCGTTTTGTAATCATTATTTTAGTAGGAATTATGGTTTTCTTACCGATGAAATACGTTGGAAAACTGATTCAGCAGGGAGCTTCAACGGAAGAATTAGTAGAATTTGCTTCTGAATATCGAGAAAGTTTAGACATCGGAGCAAATGCTGATTTTTCTTTCTTGGATATGTACGCTTCCACCCTCACTTTAATTGACCAACATGGCGTATATTACTACGGAGCAACTTATCTTACCTTATTTTTAGTACCAATTCCACGCCCTCTTTGGCAAGCAAAACCCTCGGTGGTGCAATGGATGACAGATATTTCAACGCCTTCTCGAAACTTGAAAGAATTAGGCTCAATCCCAACAATTTATGGCGAAGCGTACGCTAATTTTGGATATTTAGGAATTATTTTTGTTCCATTCTTATTTGCCAAATATGCTGCTCGTTGGTATTTTAGAATTATCAATACGCATCCACAATCTGCAAATCTCTACCTTTACCTATATTTTGCCGCCATCATTGTTCAAGTTTATCGTGATGGATTAATATCAATTATTATCTTCCTTTCGGCCTATAATATACCAGGATTTTGCATTTATTTTTTCAGCATCCTTAAACAAAAACGTGCTTGAATAAACATAGACTACATATATGGATGAATATCCCAAGTTATTATCAGAATGACTTATTTAATGAACTGGCTAAAAATTATGATAAATTTGAAGTCATATATGCCCATTCACATGATGAAAATCGAATAAAGCAAGGATGGAATTTTGGAAATATTCAGCACTACAAATCCAAGACGATTGGGACTGATTTATCTAATTTGGCTTTGATTTCCTACGTATTCAAGAATCGAAAAGCCACGCATATTGTCAATGGAATTTGGGCAGAAAAATCATTTTTATTCGTAATAATTCTTTTAAATATTTTTAGAGTTAATTTTTTAATCTATTCTGAAGCTCCCGTACCAGCCGAAGAAAGAAGTTTTATTAAAAAAGTCATCTTAAGTTTTATCGTAAAACCATTAGCTAAACTCCTGATAATCAGAGCCAAAGGATTTTTAGCAATTTCAGTTTTTGCCGTAGAATATTTTGAATTATTGGGCGCAAAAATTGATAATATATATCGATTTGGCTATTTTAGAACGGTAAATAATAATGAGAAACTAACCGCTGACAGTTCTATTGTATCTTTAATTTTCGTAGGGCAACTCATTGAAAGAAAAGGAGTTATTCTATTATTGGAAGCCATAAAAATCGTTGCTGAAACAAACACTAAATTTCACCTTACCATCATTGGAACGGGAAAATTAGCACCTATTTTGCAGGAGTTTATTAATAAAAATCAACTAAAAAATATGGTAACCTTAATAGGAATTATCGACTCCGAAAAAATTACTGATTACATCGAAAAGGCAGATTTATTAATCCTTCCCTCTATTTTTGATGGTTGGGGAATGGTAGTAAATGAAGCTTTACAAAGCCATATTCCTGTACTTATTTCTGATAAATGCGGCGCAAAAGAATTAATAAAACATCAGAAAAATGGACTTATTTTTGAGGGAAATAATTTAAACTCTCTCATAGAAAATATACAGTTTTTCTTGCAACTATCGCTCGTAGAAAGGGATTTAATGAAAAATTATGCGGGTAAAATAGGAGAGAAAATTAGTATTCCAATCGTCAGTAAGTATTTGAGTTTTTGCCTGAATCATTGTTTAGAACCACAGCATTTAAAACCAACCGCCCCTTGGCTAAATGAATAAAAGAAGAATTTTACTTATCGGCATACTTCCGCCACCCATTAATGGACAATCAATTGCTTTTCAAGCACTTGCAAATGAATTGGATGCAGAAGTCTTGATTATTTCTGGTCAAAGAAACACGCATATTTCGGTTACACTTGCCAAAATATTTAACTTCTTTGGCATATTATTTCGGCTGATTGCGAAGTTACTTTTCAGAAAATACGTAGTTTATCATACCATTTCACAGTCAAAAGAAGGATTTTTGAGAGATTTTTTGATTGCAATTATTTCAAAAATTTTTGGCAATAAAGTCATCGTGCACATACACGGAGGAAATTACGATGGATTTTATCAAGCTCAAAAACCATTCATTCAAAAGCAAATTAATAGAATGCTAACAAGCGTAGATTCTATCTTGGTTTTGTCGGAAAGTTTGACAAAAATGTTTGATTTTAACCCAAAATTAAAGAAAAAAATAAAAATTGTTCAAAATGGATTAGCTTGGAATTTTGATAAAACCCAAACAAATCACAAAGAATTACCCATTTCAGAAGACTCGCCCATAAAAATTATTTTTCTCTCAAATCTCATCGAATCTAAAGGTTATTTAGATGTTTTGGAAGCAACTTCTATTTTGGTAAACGAGAATGGCTATAATATTGAAGCCAATTTTTGTGGAGAATTTATTCATTATGACGATGCAAAAAGGTTTGCCACCTTATCCGAAGCAAAAGATTATTTCTATGCGTTTATTGCCAAGAATAACTTAGAAAATCATGTCAATTACCATGGAATCGTTGGGCTGGAAAAGAAGCAGGAATTACTAAAAGAAGCCCATTTTTTTGTCTTACCCACAAACTATATCAACGAAGGGCAACCCATCTCAATTATTGAGGCAATGGCGTATAGTTGCGTAGTGCTAACGACCGATTATCGTGGTATTTCAGACTTGATAACTATTTACCAATCAGGAGTTTATGTAAGATTTAATAATCCCAAAGAAATAGCTTTTGAAATTCGTAATTTGATACAATATCCTACCGAATTTCAAAGAATTACTAAGAATGCGCATCAAAATTATCTCCAAAATTTCACGAAGGAAAAGCATTTGAGAACCTTAATAAATGAAATTGAAAGCTATACTTTTGAACACAAAAATTCCATAGATTTTCATTCTGAAACTGCCGTAGAATTTGATGGAAAATATGTACAATCACCTCAATTTCAAGAGCGTTATCAAGTTTGGACGACACTTTTTGAGCGATATATCAAATCTGGAATGACGGTTTTAGATGCGGGTTGTGGTTCGGGGATTTTCAGTATTTATTTAGCCCTTGAAAAATGTATTGTCGTAGGTGTTGATGGCTCGGGAAAAATGATTGAACTTTGTAATCATTATCAACGCATAAATGACTTAAAAATCTCTTTTATTCAAGCAGTTTTACCCCTCGAAAATATTGAAAATTTTGGCAAAAAAGATGCTATTTTGTGTTCGAGTGTATTAGAATATATTGCTGATTATGAGGCTGTTATTAATCAATTTAAAAAATTATTAAATCCAAAAGGTATCCTTATAATTTCAATGCCCAATAAAGATAGTTGGTACCGAAAAATTGAGAAATATATTTTTAAAATCACCCAAAGACCGCCTTATTATCAGTACATTCAGCATATTTTAACCGAAAAAGACTTTTCAAAACGATTAAAAAATTATGGTTTTGAGTTGCAAGAATTTACATATTATCCCAATACTACTATTTTTTCAAGGCTCTTAAGAATGCTTGGTGTGAATGAAAAAAATACCAATACCATGTTTGTGGGAGTCTATAAATTACAATAAATTGATATGATAAAAATCTTAAATATAGTCGGTGCCAGACCTAATTTTATGAAGGTCGCTCCACTTCACCGTGCTTTCGAGAATCATCCAGAAATTGATTCTAAAATTGTCCATACGGGGCAGCATTTTGATGCTAAAATGAGCGATGTCTTTTTTGAACAGCTTCAAATGCCAAAACCGCATTACTTTTTGGGTATCGGTGGTGGTTCGCATACCGAAGTTACGGCCAATACAATGCTTGCTTTTGAAAAGGTTATTTTAACGGAACAGCCCGATTTAGTGTTGGTGGTAGGCGATGTAAATGCTACACTTGCTTGTGCGTTAGTGGCTATTAAATTGCACATTCCCGTTGCTCACGTAGAGGCGGGTTTGCGAAGTGGTGACCGCTCGATGCCCGAAGAACTAAATAGAATTTTGACCGATAGCGTTTCTGATTATCTTTTCATTACTGAAAAATCGGGCGTGGATAATCTCAAACGAGAAGGCGTATCCGATGAAAAAGTATTTTTTGTGGGAAATGTAATGATTGATTCGTTGGTACATTATCTCGAAAAAGCACAACAAACGACAGTTTTGGAGGAATTGGGTTTATCGAAAGATGAATTTGTGGTCATGACCATGCACCGTCCCGCCAATGTGGACACCGAGGAAGGACTAAAAGCGATTTTATCAATTATTGAAGATACCGCAAAATACAAAAAAGTTGTTTTGCCCATTCACCCAAGAACGGCAAATAATTTAAAGAAATTTGGACTTTATGAACCATTAAGTGCTATAAAAAACCTCATTTTGACAGAGCCACAGGGATATTTGGAATTTTTACAGTTGATGCAAAATGCTTCGGTGATTATTACAGATTCGGGTGGAATTCAAGAAGAAACGACGTTTTTGAAAGTGCCCTGTTTGACTTTTAGAGATTCTACGGAACGACCAATCACGGTGGAAATTGGAACAAATCAGCTTTTAGCCGACTTAAATCCACAAACAGTTCACGAAAAATTAGTCGAAATTTTGGAAGGAAAGACCAAACAAGGACAAATTCCACCACTTTGGGACGGAAAAACAGCGGAAAGAATTGCAGAGATTTTGGTATCGAAAATTACGAAATAATCATTTGGCACGCAGATGACACAGATGCCTTCGGCAACGCAGATTTTTGCAGATTAAAAAATACTAAATGTATTCTATTAAAAAATCCTTTCAAATCTGCGTTGCGAAGCATCTACGTCATCTGCGTTCCATTATTTACTAACTGATTAATCCATGAAACAACTTATTCAACACCTACAAACTGGCGAAACAATTTTAGAAGAAATACCTGTTCCGCAGGTACGAAAAGGTTGTGTGTTGATTAAAACGTCTCGTAGTTTAGTATCGCTGGGTACTGAAAAAATGCTGGTAGAATTCGGGAAAGCTAATTTTATTGAAAAAGCCCGACAACAACCCGAAAAAGTGAAACAGGTTTTTGATAAAATCAAAACCGATGGGTTCAAACCAACCGTTGAGGCTGTTTTTAGAAAATTATCTGAACCAATTCCTTTGGGATATTGTAACGTAGGCGAAGTCGTAGCGATTGGCGAAGGAATAACCGAATTCAAAATTGGTGACCGTGTAGCGTCAAATGGTGCTCATGCAGAAGTGGTTTGTGTACCAAAAAACTTAGTCGCTCTAATTCCAGATAATGTTTCTGATGATGAAGCTGCTTTTACAGTTGTTGGAGCAATCGCTTTGCAAGGAATTCGCTTAGCAAATCCAACTTTAGGAGAAACTGTCGCTGTAATTGGCCTTGGACTCACCGGTCAATTAACTATAGAATTATTGCAGGCTAATGGATGTGAAGTAATTGCATTCGATTCTGACCAATCGAAAGTTGATTTAGCGAACACAAAAGGTGTAAAAGCGTTCAAAGTTTCAGAAGATAATGATTCTGTAAAAATTGCCCAAGAAATTACCCAAAATATGGGCGTTGATGCGGTTATTATTACAGCTTCAACCAAATCAAACGCAGTGATTTCGGAAGCAGCAAAAATGTCTCGAAAACGGGGCAGAATTGTGTTGGTGGGCGTTGTTGGACTGAATATTAACCGTACTGATTTCTACGAAAAAGAATTGACTTTTCAAGTTTCATGTTCGTATGGGCCAGGGCGATACGATGCTAATTATGAGCAAAATGGACAAGATTATCCGATTGATTCGGTACGCTGGACGTTGAATCGAAATTTTGAAACGGTATTAAAATTTATCTCAATAAGTCGGCTTAAAGTGCAACCTTTAATTACGGAAGTAGTTAATTTTCAAGATTATAAGCAAGTTTATGAAAATATTGGGAAGTCAAAATCCATTGCTTCTATTCTAAAATATCGTGAAACTATTGACGTAACACAAACTAAAATTACCCTCAAAAATCACGATATCTATAACTCAAATGCTGTTTTAGGCATCATCGGGTCAGGAAATTTTACCAAAGCAACTGTCCTTCCTGTTTTATCCAAACTCAAAGCCAGTATCAAATATTTATCGTCCTCCTCGGGTTTATCGGGAACGTTATTGGCCAAAAAGTTTGATGTTCAATATTCTACCACAAATAATGATGACATTTTGAATGATTTGGAAGTTGATGCTATAATAATCACAACTCGACACAATGCTCACGCTCGTATGTGTATCGCAGCCTTGCAAGCAGGAAAACACGTTTTTGTGGAAAAACCGCTGGCACTTTGTCTGGACGAAATTAATGAAATTATTGACGTTTACGAGCAATGTGGTAAGACTTTAACAGTTGGATTTAATCGTAGATTTTCACCTTTTGTTCAAGATATTAAACAAAAATTAGGACATTCAACTATCCCAATTAATGTAGTTGCAACGATAAATGTGGGTGAAATTCCAGCAAATCATTGGACGCAAGACATGAGTATTGGTGGTGGAAGAATCATCGGAGAAGCCTGCCATTTTATCGACTTAATTACTTATCTATCAGGCAGTTTAGTGGAATCGGTGGTTATGAATCCAATGGGTAAAAATCCCCAAGAGAATACAGATAATGCGACTATTTTATTGAAATATCAAAATGGCTCAACGGGCGTAATCAATTATTTTGCCAATGGAAATAAGCGTTATTCCAAAGAAAGAATTGAAGTTTATTCACAAGGAAAAACGATGGTGGTTGATAATTTTCGTAAATCGAAATATTACGGTCTAAAATCCACTGGAATATCTGGAATATTTAAAAGTCAAGACAAAGGACATTACGAACAATTCCGATTATTTTTGGAAAGACTCAAAAACGGCGGAGAAGCTATTATTCCTTTTGAAGAAATTATCAATACTTCACGAGCCAGTATTTGTGCAATAAAATCTCTGAAATTGGGGGCTTGGGTTAATATTCCTTAAATCGAAGTCCTATTATTCCCATCGAATCTTTACAAAAATATCCGTATTCCTTCCTTTGTCATCACTGCAAGAAATCTTAATTTTCCCTGCCCTTGGCTCAAAAAAAATGGGCGTATTTGGCGTTGATTTTTGCAGTAATTTATCGTTGATATACCAATAAATTTCCTTCACATCATTTCTGACTTGAGCGTTTAGCATTAATTTTTGCGTATCGTTTTTATCCAAAATATATTCCAAACCATCCACAGGATAGACTATTTGTGGCGCATTTTCTTGGAATATTCTTTCACATGTTGGATTATGCGGAGGAATATTGGCGTAAAGAATATGCTTAGTTTCAAACCAACTTACTAACTCGGGTGCGAAGTTTGGATAAACTTTCTTGACCGCCCCGTTATCAGGCAAACAATGCGAGCAATAACTCATTCGCTCATCCGTACTTACATACACATACTTGGCGTGCGTACATAAAGTCATTTTTGAAATACTCGGAATATAATAATCCGTTATTTGATTGACACAAAATTCATTAGGAACATCTCCACTTTCTGCACAGACCTTTCTCATCGCCATATTTTCGGGCGATTTGAACCATTTTGAGGAAGAATTATAATCAATTGTATTGAAAATATCGAATAAAAGTGGCGTGGCAATATTGGCTCCCGAAAGTTCCGGAACGCCTTCGCCAGAGAAATTCCCCACCCAAATCCCAACTGTATATTTGGCATTGTAGCCAATGCTCCACGCATCTTTTTTACCGAAAGATGTGCCCGTTTTCCAAGCAATTTTGGGCATTCGGTACGTATAGGCATAGTTGTTGGGTAAATCTGGACGAGTAATTTGCGTTAAGATTTGATTGATTAGGTAGGTGGATTCAGGGGAAATGATTTCGGATTGACGATTTACGATTTCGGATTGGTTCTCAGATTTGATATATTTTGATTTCTGAAATTGGCCTTCATTCGTAAAACTCGAAAACAAATTGGTCAACTCTTCCAAAGTCACGCCACAGCCACCCAAAACTAAGGATAATCCTAATTTGGATGAATTCTTTTTTACCGCTTGAAAATCTGCTTTTTTGAGTTTATCCACCAAAACGGGCGTAGAAATTTCCTTTAAGATTTTAACGGCAGGAATATTCAGTGAATTTGCTAAAGCGTATTCAATCGTAATTTTTCCGTGAAATAATTTATCAAAATTCTCAGGTTCAAAACCGCCAAAATTCGTTGGAACGTCATTAATGGTTGTTTTTGGCGTGATAATTCCCTTGTCAAAAGCCGTTGCGTATAAAAGTGGTTTCAACGTACTTCCTGGTGAACGAATCGCTCGCACGCCATCCACTTGTCCGCCGTCCACGGGATTATTAAAATCTGCCGAACCCACATATGCCTCCACTTGGTGCGTTTGGTTATTTATTACCATCACCGCAGCGTTATGAATATTCATGGCATAAAGCCGACTCACGTAGTTTTGTACAATTTTCTCAATCGTCAATTGCTTATTCCGAATCAAGGAAGAATGAATATTTGCCTCGGTCGGATACTCATTTTTTAATCGTAAAGAAAGATGCGGTGCAAGCTTGGGTGCCTCGTGTCTTTGAACGTTTAAAGGTTCGCTCAGAGCATCGTCAATGTCCTGATCATGAAATACTTCCAGTTCTTTAAATTCATTCAACCAACGATTCCTTTCCTTCAGAATAAAATCATTATTAATTCCCAAACGCAAACTTGATGGACGATTTGGAATAATTGCCAAAGCCATCACCTCCGCTAAACTTAATACATCGGGCGACTTCTGAAAGTACAAAATGGAAGCAGATTTTATGCCTTCGATATTTGAGCCGTAAGGCACCAGATTTAGATAAAGTTGGAGGATTTCATCTTTGGAGTAATGCACTTCCAATTGAAAAGCACGCAGAATTTCGATAATTTTATTGAAATACGTCCGACTTTGGGGCTTCAATAATCGAATAACTTGCATCGTGATGGTACTCGCCCCAGAGGTTCGTCTGCCCGTAAATACATTACGCACACCCGCCCGCATAATCGCAAAAGGATTTACCCCAAAATGCCAACGAAACCAACGGTCTTCCTTATAAACAATGGCTTTTTCGAGCGTTGGCGTAATCTCTGAAAGCTCCGTTTTCATTCGCCATTTATCCTGATTATTCAAAAAAGCATGAAGTACTTTTCCTTCCGAATCAGTAATTAAAGTGGAATAATTAGGTTGGACTTTGAAGGGGAAAATGAAGTCTAAGGCAACGAAAAGCAATAAGCCGTAAGAAATAATTCTTACGGCTTTATATTGGAAAATTCTTTTTAGGAATGATATTGTGTTTTGTTTTAAATGGTTGAAATTCATTTGGTTGATATTTATTAACCTACTCCGCTTTTGTCTCCCGCAGATACAACTGAACCGCATTCTCCAAACCTAAATACAAAGCATCACAAATTAAGGCGTGACCGATGGAAACTTCTAAGAGGTTAGGAATATTTTGTTTAAAATAACGCAAATTATCCAAACTCAAATCGTGTCCTGCATTGATTCCTAAATCTAATTCATTGGCTTTTTGAGCCGCTACAATAAAGTCTTTAATCGCTAATTCACGGTTTTTGAGATAGTTTTCGGCGTAAGGTTCGGTGTATAATTCTATCCTGTCCGTTCCTGTTTCTTTCGCTCCTTCTACCATGCGTGGGTCGGCATCCACGAAGATTGATGTTCTGATTCCTGCTTCTTGAAATTGAGCAATCAAATCTTGCAAAAAGCTTTTGTGTTTTATGGTATCCCAACCTGCATTGGAAGTAAGCGCCCCTAAAGCATCGGGTACAAACGTTACTTGGGTCGGACGATTGGCAAGGACTAATTCAATAAATTTTGCCTCCGTTGGATTTCCTTCAATGTTAAATTCAGTCGTAATAACTTCTTTCAAATCATAAACGTCACGATAACGAATATGGCGTTCGTCGGGACGGGGATGTACGGTAATTCCTTCCGCACCGAAACGCTCACAGTCCAACGCCACTTTTACTACATTTGGATTGTGGCCTCCTCTCGAATTACGAAGAGTGGCTATTTTGTTGATATTTACGCTTAATTTAGTCATTTTATTATTAGGTGTTAGTGGTTAGGGTTTAGGTCTTAGTGAAAATACTAACAACCAATACTCAATAACCAATAACGATTTTATTACTTTTGTGAATTGAACATTGAAAACGAAACTAATGTTCTCCGAATAGTTCAAAGTTAAGGTAAACTGAGAACTCAGTACATAAAATACAGAACTTTTTTAATATGTCATTAAAAACTAATATCGACAACGGCATTAAAGATGCCATGCGTGCCAAAGACCAAGACCGTCTCAGAACGCTCCGTGCTATTAAATCATTAATTCTATTGGAAGAAACTTCAGGCACTCATACTGTTGGCGACCTTTCAGCAGATATTGAAATGAAACTTTTGACCAAAGCCGCCAAACAACGCAGGGATTCTTTGGAAATATTTACTTCCCAAGGACGTGAAGATTTGGCAAGAGTTGAACAAGCGGAATTGACAATCATCGAAGCGTTTTTACCGAAACAATTATCGGAAGATGAACTAAGAGCAAAATTAGAGGAAATAAAAACTCGGGTAGGTGCATCTGCTCCGTCAGACATTGGTAAAATGATGGGCGTTGCCACTAAAGAATTAGCAGGTTTAGCGGATGGAAAAGTTGTTTCTGCGATGGTAAAAGCACTTTTGAATTAGCTTTGAGCCGTGAGCTTTGAGCTATGAGAATAAAAGTTGAAAATTTTTCTTAAGGCTCAAGGCTCAAAGCTCATCGCTTACAGCTATAATGCAATTAATTGACATTCTCATACTTCTTCCCACGCTTTGGGGAGCATACATCGGCTATCAACGGGGCATCATTATTGAAGTCATTTCGATAGCCGCTTTTGTGATTTCGGTTATTATTGGTTTTCGAGCCTTGGGTTATGCGGGTGATTGGATTTCGCCTTACGTGAATAATCGTATGACGGAGAAATTAGTGCCTTACATTGGCTTTGGAGCGGTATTTTTCCCGATTGTATTTCTCATTAATAAATTAGGTTGGACTCTACGAAAATCCATCAAATATACCGTTTTGGGCAGTTTTGACTCGCTCGCAGGCGCAATTATAGGAGCATTGACATGGGCTTTTGGCATTAGCATTTTTATCTGGCTAACCAGTTCTATCGGTATAAAATTTCCAGAAAAAGAAACCAAAAATACGTATCTATATCCCTTAGTAAAACCACTCGCTCCCAAAATTATTGAAAAAGCCATTGACGTTGTTCCGAAGCAAATTGATAAATGGCGAGGGTAAATGGGGGCAATCTCATCAGCGCATTGGCAAAGATGAAGGATGGGAAATTATAGAGGCAGTTCTTTATAAATTATGAGTCCATCATATTTATATTCTTAAAATTGATAATCAATCGTATAAGAACATAGAAAACAATAATAAATGAAAATACTACTAACAGGCGGGGCGGGTTTTGTCGGTTCGGCACTTGCCATCAACATTAAAAGTAATTATCCAACTTACGAAGTTATCTGTTTGGATAACCTCAAACGTAAAGGTTCTGAACTCAATTTACCTCGTTTGGCGAAAGCTGGGGCTGTTTTTGTTCATGGAGATATTCGTAATAAAGAAGATTTTGATTCCCTTCCAAAGGTAGATTTTGTCATTGAAGCATCAGCTGAACCTTCGGTTTTAGCAGGATTAGACGGAACACCCGACTATTTGATTAATACCAATTTAGTCGGAACAATCAATTGTTTGAACTATACCAAAAAATGCGGTGCAAACTTTATTTTCCTTTCAACGAGCCGTATTTATCCCATCAAAGCGATTGAAAAACTGAATTACGAAGAACAAGAAACTCGCTTTACTTTAATGGATAATCAACCAATCAGAGGTGTTTCTTCAAAAGGAATTGCCGAAGATTTTCCATTAGACGGTGCAAGGTCATTATACGGAGCAACCAAATTAGCATCCGAATTAATGATTCATGAATACAACGAATTTTACGGCATGAAAACCGTCATCAATCGTTGTGGTGTACTGACTGGTCCTTGGCAAATGGGTAAAATCGACCAAGGTGTGATGGTACTTTGGGTAGCAAAACACTTCTGGGAACAGAAATTGGCGTATATCGGTTACGGCGGTTCGGGCAGACAAACCCGTGATATGCTTCACGTAAAAGATTTATATAAGCTCATTGATTTTCAATTACATAATATTGATAAGGTTAACGGCGAAATCCTGAATGTTGGGGGTGGCGTAGAAGTAAGTGCTTCGTTGCAAGAATTGACTCAGATTTGTCAAGAAGTTACTGGTAAAACCATTTCAATAAGTCAAGTTCCAGAAAATCGTGCGGCGGATATTCCTTTGTACATCACTGATAATTCAAAAGTTACGGCTTTGACGGGCTGGAAACCTGAGATTTCGATGAAACAAATTGTGCAAGAAATCACCGATTGGATTACGGAAAATGAAGAATCTTTGGCTTATGTTTTGAAGTAAGAAAGCCAATGAGTTGAAAGTCGGCAAGTTTTTTTCGTAATGAGAAAAGTTTCGTTCACTCAGAGAGTCTTCACTAAACTGTGTTAAATCAAATTTCCAGTTTTTGGATTTGAATTCTATCTCCAAAAGTAACCGGTAATTCTGATAAAATTGATTTCCATTGAAAGGCGGTTTTATTCAAGATTTTTTCCATGTTTTAGTTGGCTAAAAAGCCAGTTTTAACAAGGCATTATCTGAAGTAAAAGCCGCCTTTGTTTTTGTCATTTTGCGGATATTTCGATGATAAGACTCAACCGTATTAGTGGTATAAATCATTTTCCGAATCAAGGGGGAGTAATCAAAATAAGCTGATATATTACTATAAAAGTTGCACCTGGGTGTGGGAAAATTCCGATTCGATAGCTTCTGTAAATGCTTCGGGGTAAACCATTTACAGAAGCAAATAGTACGTCTTCAACATCCATTTGCTTCATGTCATTCATAATAGTCAACCAGAACTTTTGTGCTTGAACCATTTTGAAAACCTTAATTTAAGATAGCCTCTTTCTTCTCCTCGGGAAAAATAAACTTAATCGGTTTAGAAACTTTTTCCTTCATCAACGCAATTTCTAAAACTTCATCTACATAGTCCACGTAATGGAAAGTTAGGTCAGAGATATACGATGGCGTGATTTCTTCGATATCTTTGCGGTTTTTATAACAAAGGATAATTTCTTTAATACCCGCACGTTTAGCCGCTAAAATCTTTTCTTTTATCCCTCCCACTGGCAATACTTTTCCCCGTAAAGTTACTTCACCCGTCATCGCTAAATGAGGTTTCACTTTGCGTTGGGTTAGTGCCGAAGCAATGGAAGTCGTCATCGTTATTCCCGCTGAAGGCCCATCTTTTGGCACCGCTCCTGCGGGTACGTGTACGTGAAGGTTATAATTTTCAAAAATACGATAGTCAATGTCGTAGTCTTCCGCATGCGCCCGTAGATACGAAAGCGCCGCCATTGCCGACTCCTTCATCACATCCCCCAATTGTCCAGAGAGTGTAATGCCTCCTTTTCCACGATTGAGAATGGATTCAATAAAAAGTATATCGCCGCCAACGGGTGTCCAAGCCAAGCCTGTAACTACGCCTGCGGCATCATTTGTTTCGTATAAATCTTTATCAAAAATCTCTTGACCTAATAGTTTTACAACTTCTTCGGGCTTAATCGTTTTTGGATATTCTTCCTCCATCGCAATAGATTTTGTAATTTTACGAACCAATTTTCCAATCTGTTGCTCCAATTTACGCACGCCTGACTCACGAGTATATCCTTCCACCAATTTTTGCAAAGCAGCATCGGTAATACTAAGCGTTTTATTATCTAAACCATGTTCCGCTTTTTGCTTCGGAACAAGGTGTTTTTTAGCAATTTGTACTTTTTCCTCAATCGTATAACCGCTAATGTCAATAATTTCCATACGGTCACGGAGGGCAGGATGAATGGTATCCAATGAGTTGGCCGTGGCAATGAATAATATTTTTGAGAGGTCATATTCAACTTCCAAATAATTATCCATAAATGAACTATTTTGCTCAGGATCAAGGACTTCCAAAAGTGCTGATGATGGGTCGCCACGGTGGTCTGAGCCTACTTTATCAATTTCATCTAAGATAAAAACAGGATTTGCCGAACCCGCCTTTTTGATATTTTGAATCAATTTTCCCGGCATGGCTCCAATATATGTTTTGCGATGCCCTCTGATTTCAGATTCATCGTGCAAACCACCCAAAGCCATACGAACATACTTACGACCCAATGCCTTGGCAACTGACTTTCCGAGGGAAGTTTTACCTACACCAGGAGGGCCATAAAGACATAAAATTGGGGCTTTCATATTGCCTTTCATTTTCAAAACGGCCAAATATTCGATGATTCTTTCTTTGACTTTTTCTAAACCTGAATGGTCATTGTCAAGAATTTTTTGGGCTTTCTTGAGGTCGAAATTATCTTTGGTTGTCTCATTCCATGGCAAATCGGTTAATAATTCAACATAATTCATCAACATCGGGTATTCTGCCGACATTGAATTGGTACGTTGCAATTTAGCTAATTCTTTATTGAAATGGTCTCCTACTTCTTTACTCCATTTTTTGTTAGCTCCTTTGGCTCTAATTTTGTCAATCTCCACCTCTGGACTTTCCACGCCCAATTCTTCCTGTAACACTTTTATCTGTTGGCGAAGATAATAATCCCGTTGTTGTTGGTCAATATCGCTACTGGCTTTGCTCTGAATTTCACGTTTTATTTCCAATAAATCAATGTCATTCATCATCAGCTCCAACAAACGACGAGCTTGTTCCAGACCGTCTCTAATTTCTAATAATTGTTGTTTTTCATTACCTTCTGCATTGACATTTGCCGATAAGAAATGAATCAAAAAATCGGCTGATTCGATGTTATCAAGGGCAATTTGGGCTTCACGGGGAATTTCCGGATTCAGAAATAAGATTTTAGAAGCCATTTCACGCAAAGACTGAATCAAGGCTTTGTTTTCCTTGTTCAATTTTTTTGGTAAATTATCATCCCAATAAGCCACTTTTGCGGTGAGATTTGGATCCGTTTTTGTATAACTTTCCACCTCAAAACGCTTGCGACCCTGCACAATAATGGTGGTGTTTCCACCCGGCAAAGCAATCATTTTGAGAATATGCGCTACCGTACCAACTTTAAACAAATCTTCGCCCGTAGGGTCTTCTTTATTGGGATTTGCCTGCGTAATTACGCCTAAAGTACGGTTGCCTTTATACGCTTTTTTAACTAAACGAATTGATTTTTGTCGTCCAACGGTAATCGGAATGACCATCCCGGGAAACAAAACCATATTACGAACTGGCAAAATAGGTAATTCATCAGAAAGTACTCCTAATTTATCATCATCAATGTCTTCTCCTCCGATTGGGATGAGTTCTATGTTATCAAAATCAGTGATTTCGGTAAGTCTGAGGTTATTTAAAAATGTTCTATTATAACTCATAATGTTGATATAAAATTATTGGTTATTGGTGAATGCTGTTTTGAGGTTTGGCTATGTAATTAGTAACGAGGGGTTTATTCTCTGAAATTATCATCGGTTAATTCCTGTACTTAAAACAGAATTTTCTGCCACTATGACATAACATATAAAATTAATGTTAAAATTCATATTCATCAAAATGATTTATTAAATGGTCAAATCGTATGCCGATTGACAAATTGGCAGAGTATAAGATTGCACGCACTACAAACGATTAGACCACAGATTTGGCGAATTGAACGGATTTACACGGATAAAAAAATAAAAATCTGTGTAAATCAGCTCAATTCGCCAAATCCGTGGTCTAATCGTTTCTGCTATTATTTCCTACGAAAACAAATCAATAATATCATTCTGAGACAATTTTTTCAAGAATCCATCTTCCGTACTAATAACGTCTTTGGCAATATCACGTTTTTTGTCTTGAAGCAACAAAATCTTTTCTTCAATAGTATCTTTACAAATCATTCTGTAAGCAAAAACCTTTTTCTTCTGCCCAATTCTGTGCGTTCTATCAATGGCTTGTTGCTCAACGGCTGGATTCCACCAAGGGTCAACTAAGTAAACATAATCTGCCTCAGTTAAGTTGATTCCAACGCCACCCGCTTTCAAACTCATTAAAAATACTCGACAAGAATCATCTTCTTGGAAGTGATTTACACGGTCGGCACGGTCGGTGGTTTTGCCATCTAAATATTCATATTTGATTTTATGTTTTTCTAAATGCCCTTTAATTAAATCTAACATTTTCAAGAACTGACTGAAAATTAAGATTTTATGATTTCCTGCATTCTCCTCAATTTCACGAACAATTTCTTCTAATTTAGCCGAATTCTGGTCGTATTCTATCTCATCATTCAATAAAGCAGGACTATCACAAATCTGGCGAAGTTTTAAAAGTGCTTCTAAAATCAAAAATGATGATTTTGCTCTTCCGTCAATTGCCATTTTATCGACCAATTTCTGACGGTACATTTCCCTAAAAGTATCATAAACTTTGCGTTGTTTTACATCCATTTCACAGTAAATAATACTTTCCGTTTTGTCTGGAAGGTCTTTTGCCACTTCCTCTTTTGTCCGTTTAAGCATGAATGGATACACAATTTTACGCAACTGAGCCGCCTTTTCTTTGTCTTGCATCTTGTCAATTGGCGTAGCAAATTCAGTCTTGAAAAATTCGGCGCTTCCTAATAATCCAGGGTTCAAAAATTCCATTTGTGAATATAAATCGAACGTGTTGTTTTCCACTGGTGTCCCCGTCATCACTAAACGGTTACGAGAATTCAATAATCTGGCAGCTTTTGAAATTAATGAGTCAGGATTTTTAATGGCCTGCGACTCATCAAGAACGATATAATTAAAATCAAATTCACGGAATAGTTCAACATCTGAACGCACCATTCCGTAGGTTGTTAGGATAATATCATAGTCTTTCCAATGCTCATTTACCTTCTGACGAGTACCACCACGATGGACGTATAATTTCAAATCTGGGCAAAATTTTGCTGCTTCTGCCTGCCAGTTGAAAATCAAAGTCGTTGGTAAAACCACCAAATGAACACTGTGCTTATTACGATTTTGTTGTTCTTGTAGGAAGGTTAACATTTGTAATGTTTTACCCAATCCCATATCATCGGCAAGAATACCACCCCACGAAAATTCGTCCAAGAAATTTAACCACTTGAACCCTTCAACTTGATAATCACGCAGTTTGGCTTGAATGTTAGTTGGCAATGGAATTTCTGCCATCTCCTTGAAATTCAACAACTTACTTTTCTTTTCAAATAATTCTTGTTCAAGTTCAAAATTGTTAATATCTTTTCCTAATTCATCAATTAAAGAGAAATGAAGTTTAGAAATCTGTAATTCTTCGCCTTTTACTCGCCCAAATTTTAAGATATTTTCGTACTTTTTCAACCATTCTTCGGGTAACATTCCTAATGAACCATCACTCAATTCAACGTAATTTTGTTTCTTTAAAACGGCCTTCTGAATTTCTTTTATTCCTACAAATTGGTCTCCAAATTGTACTTCAATGTGCATATCAAACCAGTCGATTCCAGAACCCGTTGTAACCGTGAATACCGCTTTGTTTGGGTTATATTTGAATTTCTTTAATTCCTTGAATCCCAAAATAGTTACATTTTGTTCTTTCATGGCTTCAAAGAATTTGAAGAGCCAACCTTCTTTCAAAACATCGTTGAAAGGTAAATAAAAGAATGGATATTGTTCTTGACTATTAAAATCGGTATTTTGTTCACGAATAATATCGTAATGATATTTTTCAGCATCAGGATTCCTTTCTTGAATCGTGATTTTATCAGAATCGTAATTGATTTTATTGATTTTTTGGTCGTGCGAGAATTCAACAACTTGTTGTTCCTCTCTTTCTTGCGTATAATACTCATACACAGGAATTAACATCAAATTTGACTCGTCTTCTTTCAAATAAACTTTAGCTTCTTTGAAGGTAAGTGTTTGATTTTCAATTTCTTGTGAAATTTGAAGGTCTATCGTAAACTTCTCGGCAAGGGGTAAAACAAACTCTTGAAAGAATCCTGAAAAGTTAGATTTGCGAACTTTAATGATACCATTTTTTGGCAAATAACTCAATAAATTGGCAACTTCTGGATTGGCTAATTTGTAAATATTTTTTCCAAAAGTACGAGTCCAATAACTACCAGGATTGGTAACCGATGCCAATTTTATTTTTTTACCGTGAAGTTTCGTAAAACCTTCCAAAACCACAAAATCATCTTCCTCTTTCAGCACGAAAAATGGCAAAATTTGTTCCGTTGAAATTTGGGCTTCTTCAATATCGGTTTGACTTCCTACATACGAAGTCCTGCTCGTAAATACCTGTTTATCAGCTAATAAGCTAAAAATTTTATTGAGCTTTTTGTTGATATATTCCTCAATAATTGGCGCATCAATAGCAGAAAGTTCATCCCGATTCAAGTAGTCGTAAAAGTAAGGGAGGTGCAAATCTTTTTTCTTGCCAAAATTCTTTAACCCATCGTCTTTAATGCTGTTTATTAAGCTAATTATCTGATTATCAGAATCTTCCATTTTTGGAAGATTGTCGATATCACTTTCTTTTAACGTGCGGATATAGGTCATTTTGCCATTTGGACTTGGCTTGTATGAGTACGTATCCACGGCAATATCGTTCACAAATTCTTCACCTTTACATCTAATTACGTACAAAATATGACGTTGTTCTTTCGAACCATCTTCAATTCCGACCGAAAAAGTTGTTTCGGGCGTTCTGAAAATTCGATTATTCAAGGCTCGCCAATTTTGAAATTGACTTACTTTTTGGATACTCACATCAAGTTTTACTAACTGAACTGCTCCGTCTGTTTTAAGTTTGAAATCAAATTTTCCTCTCAAATCATCTTCCAATGTGAAGCCAAATTCTGCGAGAAGTTTATTTTTTTCGGCCGTATAATCTCGCATTTTATCGAAAGGACTATTGGCTCCGTAGGTATCTCGAATGACAATTAATGCTCCTAATTTATGAATACAAGCCTGATTTTCCAGGTCTTGTGAACATGAGCAATGTGTGGAAATTTCACCGTTAAACTGTAATTTGGTAAATTTTGTGTTAAAAACCTCATTTTTATAATGAACTTCAACCTCAGCTTCACCATTTAAAGCCTTTAAAATTGTGGCTTTTTTGATGGTGCTTCGGTTTTTCCAATCATCGAGAGAAACCAAATTTTTCAAAGTCCAATCATCAAAAGAACTAATTCTTATAATGTGTTGAGATGTAGGATAGGTTTTTTTCTTTGGGGCCGCACTAACACTCGGATTCAGAGAGGTATATCTCGAAAGTTCATTTTCCAACACTAATAAAGAAGCAACTCGGTGTTTGCAAATTCCGCCCCAATCGTAATCGCACGAACAATTTGTATTAATAATTGGCGTGTTCCAATTTTTTATGGTAACTGCATAACTCTTTGAACTTGAACCACTTTTGGCTTTAAAGGTCGCTAATCCTTTCTCAACATTTGAGAAATTCTCAGTTGTGATTCCTCCACTCGCAAAAATGGCTTTCCCTTTCGAGATGCTCTGAGGAAGAGCATTTGATTTAAGATATTTTTTTAATCTTTCAATAACAACTAATGACATATCGCTTGGTGCTGATTTTAAAATTTCGCTAATCCGCAAAGGTACGAAATTTGACACTGATAAAGGAGGAGAAAAAGGAAAAGGTTGATAAATAGTATAATTTGTCATAAATGACTACTTTTAAAATTTCTCAATTCTCCGTTTTTAATTCTACTAATAATTCGCTAATTTGTATAAATAAACTACAAATTAGACGAAAATGAATCACTTCTCACCTTTTCCATTCGTTCGCTATACCATTTTATTGATTAGTGGAATTTTTCTGTACAATTTTTTACCGTATTCAAATCTTCCACTTTTTGTGGGAATAGGCATTGGGCTTTTATTTATTTATTCCTTTCTTTTTGTTTTTCGACAAAGAATTAAAAACCCATTATTAACTGGAATTATTGGTGGAACGATTTTAATTTTTACGGGTTATTTTCTTTCTTTTTTGCGAACAGAAAATAATAGCTCCCACCATTATTCACACCATATTGGTGAATTTGAATATTTTGAAGTAACTGTGGATAACTTGGTTGAAGAAAAAGAAAATTCTTGGAAAACCGTTGGAGTAATTCGGTCAATTATATCAAATAATTCGATTTTATCCACTTCTGGAAAAATCTTACTTTATTTTGATAATAAAACTATTGAGAAACCTAAATACGGAGATATTTTTTTTGTGAAAGGAAATCCGCAAGAAATTGCTTTACCCAAAAATCCAGAAGAGTTTAATTATCAAAATTATATGCGTCGGCAAAATATTGAACATCAACAATATTTACGTTCCGAAAATCTTGAAAAAATAGGAAATAAACCGCCTGACATTTTAATGAATTTTGCTTTGCAAATAAATGCTCGTGCAGATTCAATTCTCACGACTTTCGTAGAAGGAAAAAATCAGTATGGAGTTGCCAATGCAATGATACTTGGACAGCGAGATGATTTATCCAACGATTTGATGCAAGCATATTCTGCTGCTGGAGCAATTCATGTACTTTCTGTTTCGGGTTTGCACGTTGGGGTAATTTATGCTGTTTTGTTGTGGATTTTTGGACGCATGAAACGAAAAGGTAAATCGGGAAAAATTAGTTTTTTTTGTCTGATTTTTTCGGTTCTGTGGTTTTATGCTTTTGTCACGGGTTTGTCTTCGCCCGTTTTGCGTTCATCCATCATGTTTTCAATTTTCCTGATTGCTGAAACATTTAATAAAAATAAAGATGGATATAATACCACCGCTTTGTCGGCTTTTGTGCTTTTGCTCTATAATCCGAATTTTTTATTTAATGTTGGTTTTCAATTATCCTATTTGGCAGTTTTCGGAATGATTCATTTTCAACCAAAACTTAATCCGCTATTGCCAATTGATAAGAATAAAAGTTGGTTACATTGGTCGGGCGATAGAACTTGGAAAGTTACCACTGTTGCCGTTGCGGCTCAAATTGCTACCTTCCCAATTACGATTTATTACTTTCACCAATTTCCAAATTACTTTATTTTAGCCAATCCCATCGTGATTTTATTGTCTTCTATTGTGCTAATGTACGGCTTAGGATTTGTGATTTTAGCTGAATTGTTACTTCTTTTCAACCAAATTACAATTATCAATTTTTTTGGCCAAGGTTTGAAATATACAATTTTATGGTTGAATGAAACGGTGCTTTTCTTTGAGCAATTACCATTATCAATTACTAAATTTCTCTGGATTTCTACCTACGAAATGGGGCTATTATACGGCTTAATTTTTGGATTTGTTGCTTTATGGAAAACTCGTAAATACATCTGGGTGTGGATAAATTGTGGAATTGTGGGTAACTTAATTGTTTTGAGCGTTCTTGGAAATATTCAACGAAAAAATCAAGAATTATCAACAATTTTATCCACACCTAAGCATTCTACTTTAACTTTTATTGAAGGTAAAAATGCTACTATATTGGCTGATAAAGCTTTTTTGGTAAGTAGAAAGGATATTGGATTTCGAGTAAATAATTATTGGTCAAGCTTCGGTATTAGAGATACTTTAAAGGTTGATTTATTACAAAAATATAATTCTTTAAATAATATGGTCAAGGTTGTGAGTCATGATTCTATTGCTGTGATTGCGTGGAAAGAGAAGACATTTTTGTGGATTGGCAAAAATATGAAGCACAAGGATTTGGAGGTAAAAAACGCATCATTTGACTATTTGATTTTAGCTAATAAATCAGTTAAAGACCTAAATCAAATTATTGGAAAAGTACAATTTGAAAATTTAATCATTGATGGTTCTTATACACGTTGGTATGCAGATAAGTTATCTACGCAAGCGGAAGAATTGGGCTTAAAATATTATGATTTGAGTAGGAGTGGAGCGTTGAAAATAGAGTAATTATTCTTAATTTTAGATAAAAACAATACTATGGAAAATTCATCAAGAAGAGAATTCTTAGAAAAATCAACGGCTGCTTTGGTGGCAGGTACAGTTATGACAACATTCGCAAGTTCGGAGGCAGAAGCCAGTATTACGGTTGACGCTCCAATCTCATTTGTTCACCACGTTTTCTTTTGGTTGAAAGACCCAAAAAATAAGCAAGACCATGATAAATTATTGGCTGGATTGCGAGGCTTAGGAAAAATTAAGGAAATCAAAATGGCTCACATTGGCTCGCCGTCAATTAACGAGTTTGATAAATCTGTAACGGATGCTTCGTACTCATTTTCAGTACTATTAATCTTCGCTAATAAAGTGGATGAAGAGAAATATTTGGTAAATCCTTTGCACAAAAAATTTATTGAAGATCACAAAAATCTTTGGTCGAAAGTAGTAGTCTATGATTCTGCTTTAATTAAATAAAATTAGACCACGGAGTGTACAGATTAGACTGATTTGCACGGATAAAAGTTAAAAAATCTGTGTAAATCAGTGACATCTGTACAGTCCGTGGTCTATTTTGAATCTACATATTCTCCGAAATTTCTAACCAACGCAATTCTTTTTCGTCTAATTCATTGGTAAGTTTTTCGATTTCTTTTGCCCAATTTGCCAAATCTTCATACGAGCCACCGCCATTTAATTGCTCGGTTAATGCTTCTTTTTTAGCTTCCAAATGCTCAATCGCTTTTCCTAAATCGTCGTATTCTTTTTGCTCCTTGAAAGATAATTTCTTTTTAATTGTCTGAGGCTTTTCAACCGTTGTAGAAAGATTATTTCCTCCCGATTTTTTGCTTTCTTCTGCTATCTGTCTATTATCCGCTGCTGCTTCTGGCGAATCAACCCATTCTCGATAATCGGTATAGTTTCCTGGGAAATCACGAATAACGCCATCGCCTTCAAAAACAAAAAGGTGTTCTACCAATTTATCCATGAAATAACGATCGTGAGATACCAAAATAATACAGCCACCGAATGCCATCAAGAAGTCTTCCAAGATGTTAAGGGTCTGAATATCAAGATCATTGGTAGGTTCATCGAGAATCAAAAAATTGGGATTTTGGATTAAGACTTTCATCAATTGTAAACGTCTTTTTTCTCCACCTGATAACTTTTCGACCATCCCGTATTGTACTTTTGGGTCGAATTTAAAGTGGGTCAAAAACGCACTTGCCGAGATAGTTTCGCCCGTTCCAACGGTTACAACTTCGGCAATTTCTTTGATCACGTCAATTACTCGGTCGGTTAGATTGAACTCCAAATCGCCCTGCGTGTAATATCCATAAACAACGGTTTCGCCCGAAGTGATTTTACCCGAATCTGGTTTTAGATTTTGGGTAATCATGTTCAAAAAGGTGGATTTCCCAATACCGTTTTTACCAATAATCCCAATTCGGTCGCCTCTTTGAAATACGTAAGAAAAATGATCAACAATCTTCTGATTTCCAAAAGATTTACTCAAATCATCAATTTCTAAAATCTTACTTCCTTGACGACTCATCTTGACATTCAACAACACTTTCGATTCGTCTTTGGTCTGTGAAGCCTTGTCTTTCAATTCGTGAAAAGCATCAATACGGTACTGAGCCTTCGTTCCACGGGCTTTTGGTTGTCTCCGCATCCATTCTAATTCAGTACGGAGCGTATTTTTTGCTTTGTCGATACTGGAAGCTTCGGAGGCTTCACGTTCGGCTTTTTTCTCCAAAAAGTACCCGTAATTTCCTTTGTAAGTATGGATATTTCCGTTCTCTAATTCAACAATATTATTACAAACTCTATCCAAAAAGTATCTATCGTGGGTTACTAAAAGCACCGTGATATTTTGGGCAGAAAGTGTTTGTTCGAGCCATTCAATTGTTTCTAAATCAAGATGGTTGGTAGGCTCATCAAAAATCATAAAATCGGGTTCTTCAATCAAAACTTTCGCCATCGCTACACGCTTACGTTGCCCGCCCGAAAGTTCAGAAACCTTACGTTCGATGTCATGAATGCCTAATTTTCCAAGAATTTGTTTCACCCGACTTTCATAATCCCAAGCCTGATATTTGTCCATCAATTCGAGGGCGTTCGACAATAAATCCATGTCTTCAGGATGCAATTGCGACTTTTCGTAAAGCTTAATAGCTTGATTTGCAGGAGATTCGCCCATAAAAAGCGTATCCATTACCGTCAAATTCTCATCAAAAGAAGGACTTTGAAAAAGATAGCCCACCGAAATTCCTTTGCGGATAGAAACCGTTCCTTCATCGGCAGGAATAATACCCGCCAAAATGTTCATCAAAGTAGTTTTGCCCGTACCATTTTGCCCGACCAAGGCAACCTTATCGCCTTTGAGGATACCAAAGTTGATTCCTTTAAATAACCAACGCTCGTTATAATTCTTAGAGATGTTCTCTGCTGATAAATAATTCATGGTGCAAAGGTAAGGCAAGGTTATGAAAATCCGTAATTTTACAACATGAACAAAATCCAATATCAATATAAACCCGAAAATTTCAAACTTTCTGACCCAAACAAGTACGTTTTGGAAAACTTGCGGTCGGAGGAAATGATTTTGTCTTTGGGACCACAGCACCCTTCTACGCACGGAGTTTTACGGATGGAAGTAATTTCTGACGGTGAATTGGTCGTGGATGTTATCCCACATTTGGGGTATCTTCATCGTTGTTTCGAGAAACACGCTGAATCTTTGCCATTCAACCAAATCATTCCGTACGTGGATAGAATGGACTATTTGGCATCAATGAACTCGGAACACGCTTACGTAATGGGCGTGGAAAAAATGTTGGATTTGACGGGAAAACTTCCCAAACGGATTGAATATATCCGTGTTTTAGTGGCAGAAATGAACCGCTTGGCTTCGCATTTTGTGGCAATTGGCACGTATGGACTTGATATTGGGGCATATACGGCATTTTTGTGGATTATGCGTGACCGTGAACATATTCAACGACTTTTGGAGTGGGTTTGTGGAGCGAGAATGCTCTATAATTATATTTGGGTGGGTGGTTTATTTTATGATTTGCCCGTAGGTTTTGAAGAACGTTGTACGGAATTTATCAATTACCTAAAGCCCAAAATGATAGAATTGCGTGAGTTGATCATTGAGAATAAAATCTTTGTGCAACGCACGGCAAATGTGGGCGTTTTACCGATGGATTTAGCGATAAATTACGGTTGTACGGGTCCCGTTTTGAGAGGTTCGGGGTTGAAACTTGACCTTCGGAAAGTGGATGGTTATTCGGTTTATCCAGAAATGGATTTTGATATTCCTGTTGGGAAAGGTGAAATGGGAACGGTGGGCGATTGTTGGGATAGAAATTATGTGCGGGTGCAAGAATGCGATGAATCCATTAAAATTATTGAGCAATGTCTTATTCAACTAAAAAATGATCATAAACGTACCACTAATTTTGACCCGCAAGCCTTAGTTCCGAAGAAAATTCGTCCGCAAGCCATGGATTTTTACGCTCGTGCCGAAAATCCAAAAGGGGAATTAGGTTTCTTTTTTCGCACGGATGGGCGTTCAGATATTCCTGTACGCTTAAAAGCTCGTGCGTGTTCATTGCATAATTTGTCGATTATTCCAGAAATCAGCCGTGGAGCCATGTTGGCGGATTTAGTAGCGATTATTGGGTCGATGGATTTGGTAATGGGAGAGGTTGATAGATGATTTTTTACCCCAAATAAATCATTAGAAATATTATATTTGCTTTTGATAGTAAAGAAATCGTAATATTGTCAGATAAAAATTTATTAACCCTAAATAATTGTAATATTTCAAGGAATTTTATTAACTACTCTTGACATTACACTTCGAGTCCTTTTATGGAACACAAAAGCATGGACAAAGCCACCGCAGCGGGTCTGCTGGTAGCGATGGGAATTATTTATGGCGACATCGGAACTTCTCCGTTGTACGTTATGCAGTCAATCATCGACAAAGAGCCTATTGATGAACGCACAGTTTTGGGAGGTTTATCTTGTATCTTCTGGACGCTCACTCTCCAAACAACACTCAAATATGTTATCTTGATTCTTCGAGCCGATAACCGTGGTGAAGGAGGTATTTTAGCCCTTTTTGCGCTGGTACGTAGGCACGCAAAATGGCTTACCATTCCAGCGATTATTGGAGCGGCAACCCTTTTAGCCGATGGTGTAATCACGCCACCCATTTCAGTTGCCTCCGCAGTGGAAGGATTACTGAAACTATACCCAGACCTTCAAACTGTTCCCATTGTAATTGCGATTATTACTGGATTATTTTTATTCCAAATGTTTGGAACAAAAGTGGTTGGACGTGCTTTTGGGCCTGTAATGCTTATTTGGTTTGGGATGTTGGCGATTTTAGGAACCATCTGGATTTCACAGGATTGGACGATTCTAAAGGCTGTCTCTCCTTATTATGGATACGAATTACTGGTAAATCCACACGGTGGTGATGAAGGTTTCTGGATTTTGGGAGCCGTTTTCTTATGTACAACGGGGGCGGAAGCGCTTTATTCAGATTTAGGACATTGTGGTCGTGGAAACATCAGAATCAGTTGGATATTCGTGAAAATCTGTTTGTTACTTCAATATTTTGGACAAGGGGCATGGTTATTATCTCATAATGGCGAACTTTTGAACGGACGTAAACCTATCTTTGAATTGATGCCAGAATGGTTCCTGATTTATGGAATTGTCATTGCTACGGCAGCCGCAGTAATTGCCAGTCAGGCTTTGATTTCGGGTTCGTTCACCTTAGTTTCAGAAGCTATTCGTTTGAATTTTTGGCCAAAAGTACGTTTGCATTATCCATCCGACCAAAAGGGACAATTGTATGTTCCGAGTATGAATATTTTTCTTTGGTTGGGGTGTATCGGCATTGTTTTGTGGTTTAGAGAATCCGCCAATATGGAAGCGGCGTATGGTTTAGCAATTACGCTCACGATGTTGATGACTACTTCATTATTTGCTTATTATCTTCACATTAAAAAGATTGATATGTGGTGGGTAATCGCTTTTATCATTGTTTACGTTGGCATTGAAGGCGCATTTTTAGTGGCAAATCTTCGTAAATTTGTGCATGGTGGTTATGTATCTCTATTTATTGCTTTTGTGATTATTGGTTTGATGGTGATATGGTACAGAGCCAATATCATTAAAATGCGTTTGACTGAATACGTGAAATTGGCGGATTATATCGAGCCTTTAAAAGAATTGAGTCAGGATATGAGTATTCCAAAATATGCAACGCACTTAGTTTTTATGTCTAATGCGGCACGTTTGAGTGAAATAGAAAATAAAATTATCTATTCAATTTTCCAAAAACGTCCAAAACGAGCGGATATTTATTGGTTTGTCCACGTCGATACCATGGATGATCCTTATGCGATGGAATATAAAGTGAGCGTGATTGAACCCGACGATGTGATTAAGGTAAATTTTAAATTGGGTTTCAAAGTTGATCAAAAGATAAATCTATATTTCCGAAAAGTAGTAGAAGATATGGTTCAAAAAGGCGAAGTAGATATCACTTCTCGTTATGAATCATTAAATAAACAAAATGTAATCGGTGATTTCCGTTTTGTGGTTTTAGAGCGTTTTCTTTCTTTCGATAATAAATTGTCAATTTTTGAAGGAACAATCATGAAAGCCTACTTCTTCATTAAAGACTTTACACCGTCGGAAGATAAATGGTTTGGGCTTGATACTTCAGCCGTGAAAGTTGAGAAAGTTCCGTTGGTTATTCGCCCGATGGAAAATGTAAAATTGAAACGAATTGAGTAATTTATCGTCAATTATATAACACAAAAAAGCCGTTTAGAGCAATCTAAACGGCTTTTTTAACATCTTAAATCTCAAGATGTCAATACTGCTTTTACCATCAAATACCAGAAAATCTACTTTTCCCAAGCTAAACGATTAACGGCTTTACCAGTTTGATAACCCAATCGCAAGCCTTCAGAGTAATCCATTCGATAATGAACACCCAGAGGAATGCGTGAATAAGCATTTTCTTCTGCCATCGCATCAAAACTTTTGAAGCTACGGAGTGTTCGTTAAATTCCGGTCTTCCTTCGTGATATTTATCGGTCATAGCGTACGTTTTTCCGTAAATATCATTCAATACTTCCGTTGCCACGGCCACGAAGGTTGAATGACCCGATGGATAAGCTGGAAAAGAAGGTGTTAAACCCTTCACTTTTACCTATGGATTTACCCAAGCTGAATTTATTTCTCTACGGATATAAGTAACGGGACGTTCAACATTATAAATATATTTTGAATTCCAGCAAGCTAAACCCGTATCGCTCAAACCCATTGTCACTTTTGCGTACGTATAAATGGCTTTTTCCAACGAATTTTTTCCTTTCTGATTACTTGTTGAGAAATGGCAATCTAACGAGTCGCTGGTTCAAAGGTTAATTTATAAATATCATCATTCCAAAATTCGCCAATCCATTTTTGATCATAAGTCAAGGGCGTCGTTGATTGGGGAACTTCAATACCCTGAAAGAAAAATGCAGAAGATGGGCTGGTACTATATGTAATAGGAGGAGGAGATAGTTTTTAGACTCAGTAATGGCAAAACTCCTTGATTTTCCCCAATATGGCAATAATGGCTTGCCATAATCTGGAAAAGAGGGTTGCCATTTTCCAGCCTCCGTTGGCGTTACATAATCAGTGGGTTGATTGTTCAAAAATATCCTTTGCTTCCCACCGCATCCGTTAACGAAAAATAAAAAACGGCTTTTGTAACCGCCTGACCGTATTGTTTTGAACGAGCCAATTCATCGGTATTGATTTCGGAAGCATCAAAATTAACGGAAAATTAAGGTTAAAGAGTGATTGGAATAAGATTCTATTTACTGATTTTACAGAATATTGAATCTTTCATTACATTCGAGTAATAATGCGTATTTTTTATAAATTTTCGTTGTCAACGGCATTTAGGCGAACAACAAGTCTAATCTACATGCCACCACTCTTGCCATTATCGTTTTATTTTTTTAGATTTGAGATTGATTAAATTGAAAAAAACGCAATTGTAGTGGGTTGCCTTCCCTTCAATCACAAACCAAACCACATCTTACGAAATAATACCGATGAAAGTTTATACTTCCGAACCTTTCCAAATTATCTACTCAATCCTAAATCATGAGTATTTAGGCTATCTTTTTGAGGCTTTTGTCGTGCAATTAGATGCTAAAAATGAACTCACTTTACTTAATCAAAACGTATCGGTTAAAAATATAAAGGAATTTAAACACGGACTCGACGAAAGCGATTTGTACCTTGTAAAACTGATTGATTCCATCCAACAAGAGCATATTTATAAGAAATTTGTCGGTACAAAAAAGCGTACTTTTACTGATTTTTTCTTGAAAGTTTACGATCCCCAAAAAGGCGAAAAAGCCACTCAGGAACTCATTACGAATTATGTTGATAAAATAAAAGCTGAAATGTTGCCAATGCTTTTGGGTAAGCAATTATACATTATGGGTGGTGATGGTAGCCCGATTTGGCAAAAAATTGATGTTCTGCCAGAGAAAGCAACGGTGCTTTTTCATTTTATGCGAAATGAAGAAAACACTCATTATTTTCCAAGAATACGATACGAAGGTGAAAAGGTAGATTTTCAGTATAAAAATGCTTTTATTGTCTGTGATGAACCTGCTTGGATGATTCTCGACAATAAATTATATCACTTCGCCAAAGATGTGGATGGCAAGAAGTTACGCCCGTTTCTTCATAAAAAATTTATCGTTATTCCCAAGAAAATTGAGGAGGATTACTACCGTAAATTCGTAACATCCATTATTACCATGTTTGATGTTTACGCCAAAGGTTTCGAGATTCGTTCAGAGACATTTTCGTGCGTACCAATCCTCAATTTTTCTGAGCAAAAAGCCATACAAACAACGCTTTTTGATTCGCCAGACAAAAATAATAGCAAAGAAAAAGACGATGCAGAATTAACCTTAAGTCTTTCTTTTCAATACGGGAAATATGCCTTTCCATTTGATGATTTTTCAGCTTCTGCCAACGTAAGCATGGAAAAATCGGGCGATGAATATGTCTTTCACAAAGTCCGTAGAGATTTAAAACAAGAAAAAGAGAAATTGTTGACTTTGAATGAATTAGGCCTAAAATTGAAGCAGGGAAAATCGATTTTATCTAAACCAGAAGCCTTTATGTGGTTACAAAAAAACTACGAAAATTTATCAGAAGCAGGTTTTAAAGTATTGCAAAATACCACTAATAATGGCAAAAAATATTTCTTGGGATATTCCACCATTGAGGTGAATATTGTGGAAGGAAATGATTGGTTTGATATTCACGCAAAAGTGCTTTTTGGCGAATATGAAATTCCATTTTTGAAGATTAGAAACTTGATTTTACAAGGCAAAAGAGAATTTTTATTGGATAACGGCGAAATTGCCGTCATTCCCGAAATTTGGTTTTCTCAATATTCAGAACTCTTTAATTTTATTGAACAAGATATTGATAATGAGCAATTTATCCTAAAAAAGTATCATGTTTCTTTGGTTCAAGATTTGCAAAGTGATTCCTTAGCAACGGCAGTTTTGAGTAGAAAATTAGAGAAACTACGTGATTTTGAGGAAATTCAAACGTACAATATTCCCAAAGGTTTCAAAGGTAAATTAAGACCTTACCAAAAGGCGGGTTATGACTGGATGCGTTTCTTGAATGAATACAATTTTGGGGGTTGCCTTGCCGATGATATGGGACTTGGAAAAACAGTGCAAACGCTCACCTTATTGGCTTCGCAAAAAGAGCAAAAAGTGCTTTCTCCCAGCCTATTGATTATGCCAACTTCACTGATTTATAATTGGGAAAAAGAGGCTCAAAAATTTACCCCAAACCTCAAAATTCTTACTTACACAGGCACAAATCGAGATAAAAATACCGAACAATTTAATCATTACGATGTTGTTTTGACTTCGTATGGCATCGTTCGGATTGATATTGATTTACTGAAAAATCATCGTTTCAATTACGTGATTTTGGATGAATCTCAAGCAATAAAAAATCCATCTTCCAACATCACCAATGCCGTAATGCAACTGAATTCTCGGCATCGTTTGGTGCTTACGGGAACTCCTTTGGAAAACAGCACGATGGATTTATGGTCGCAAATGACGTTTATTAATCCTGGCATTTTGGGAAGTCAACATTCTTTCAGAAATGAGTTTCAAATTCCGATTGAAAAAAAGGCGGATGGAATGAAGCTGAAAAGGCTTTATTCTATCATAAAACCATTCATGCTTAGGCGGCATAAGTCGCAGGTTGCCACCGAATTGCCGCCAAAAATTGAGGCCATTCATTACGCTCAAATGACTGAATTACAGGAAGTTGAGTATGAAGAAGCGAAGGCGTATTACCGAAATATGATTCTGAATCACATCGAAAAAGAGGGAATTTCCAAATCGCAAATGATGGTTTTGCAGGGTTTGACGAAATTGCGACAATTAGCCAATCATCCCCGACTCACCGACCAAGAATATGAAGGAGATTCTGGAAAATTAGATGATGTTATTCAGAAATTAGATACCATTTTAGAAGAAGGACATAAAGTGTTGATTTTCAGTCAATTTGTAAAGCACCTCAGTCTTTTTAGAGAACATTTAGACAAACAATCTCGCTCGTATGCGTATTTGGATGGCAGTACCAGCGACCGTCAGGCACAGGTAGAATTATTCCAAAATAATCCAAACATCCAAATTTTCTTGATTTCATTGAAGGCTGGTGGATTGGGACTAAACCTCACAGCGGCCGATTACGTCTTTATCTTGGATCCTTGGTGGAATCCCGCCATTGAAGCCCAAGCGGTTGACAGAGCGCATAGAATTGGGCAAGTTAACACTGTTTTTACGTACAAATTTATTACCAAAAATACAGTTGAAGAAAAGATTTTGGCCTTGCAACAAAGTAAAAAACGCCTTGCCAATGAGTTAATTACGACGGAAGAAAGCTTTGTGAAATCGTTATCGAAAGATGATGTTTTGGCTTTGCTGTCGTAGAATCCATGCAACTTTTAGGCTTCCAACTGCATCTTTGTTATATTTGAAATTACATTCCTACTAACCTTTGAAAATGCTTCTAAAAAATGCCAAAATATTAGCCGTTGATGATGACCAAGACGTATTGGTGGCGGTAAAAATGCTCCTTCGACCAGAGGTGAAAGAAATCGTTACTGAGAAAAATCCTGAGAAAATTTTATCGCTTTTAGCCCAAAATCAATTTGATTTGATTTTGTTGGATATGAATTATAAAAGTTCTTTAAATACAGGAAATGAGGGTATTTTTTGGCTTCGTAAAATCAGGGAAATCAACAAAAATGTTGCCGTGATTATGATTACAGCGTACGGAGATATTGATTTGGCAGTGCGTTCGGTAAAGGAAGGAGCAAATGATTTTGTGTTGAAACCTTGGCGAAATGAGAGGCTTTTGGAAACAATAGCTGTGAGCTGTGAGCAGTCAGCTATGAGTAAAAAGGATTCAAAAAGTTCATCATTCAAAGTTCAAAGCTCACTTCTGGGGAACTCCGAAGCGATGCAAGATGTGCTGTATAAAATTGAAAAAATTGCGCCTACCGATGCTAATATTCTGATTTTAGGAGAAAACGGAACGGGTAAAACCGAAGTGGCTAAACTGATTCATCAAAAATCATTACGTCATCAAAAACCCTTTGTATCCGCTGATTTAGGCTCTTTGACTGAAAGTTTATTTGAATCTGAACTCTTCGGACATAAAAAAGGAGCATTTACCGATGCTCGTGAAGATCGTGCAGGACGCTTTGAGTCTGCCAATGAAGGAACGCTTTTTTTGGATGAAATTGGGAATATTTCACTTCCACAACAAGCCAAACTATTGACCGTTTTGCAGAATCGAGAAGTGACCAGATTAGGCACAAATGCTCCCATTTCGATTGATATTCGCCTTATCTCGGCAACCAACGCACCCATCAAAGAAATGGCTTCGCAAAATCAGTATCGTAAAGACTTAATTTACCGTTTGAATACCATCGAAATCACGCTCCCGCCTTTGCGTATGCGGGGAAATGATGTAGTGCTTTTGGCGGAATATTTTATGAAAAGTTACGGCGAAAAATACCATAAAAATTTAGTTGAAATTGACGAAAAAGCGAAAGTAAAACTTCGTCAATATGCTTTCCCTGGCAATATTAGAGAACTCCAACACAGCATCGAAAGAGCAGTTATTATGGCTGACAATCAGGTGATTACGGCGAGAGATTTGGACTTAAATTCATCCATCGAAACGCCCGTGACGATGCCGCAAGAAAATACAACTTTACGGATTGATGAAATAGAAAAATCTACCATTTTGAAAGCCATTGAACGCCATGATGGAAACATTACAAAAGCCGCCCGTGAGTTAGGATTGACTCGAACGGCGCTTTATCGCAGGTTGGGAAAGTATGATATTTGAGCTACAGTAACATCACTCGTAAACACTCATCAACTCATATTCTATTTTTTACAATGAATAAAAGCAAAGATTTTTGGGATGATTTATCAGAGGAAGATAAAAAATCCATTGACCGAGGATTAGCGGATGTTAAGGCTAATCGTGTTAAACCCTACAAAGAAGTCATGCAAAAAATTAAAAACCGTTTACCAAAATCATGATTTTATTGAAAATACGCTACGAAATCAGTCTGACCATTCGGGTCATTTTGTTGCTTGCCAGCATCACGGCGGCGGCTTTTTGTATTGTCAGTAATCGCTACACTTTGTTGATTTTTGTGGGTTTAATGATTGTTTTTCAGATACTCAACTTCATTCAGTTTATCAATAAAACCAATACCGAACTTTCTCAATTTATCGAAGCCGTTCAATATCGAGACTTTTCCTTACAATTTACCGAAAAAAATGCCCCCGTTTCCGTGAGACAACTTCGCAGGGCTTTCAACCAAATTAATGCCACTTTCAAACAGCTTTCTTCTGAACGGGAGGAACAATATCAATATCTCCAAAAAATCTTAGAATTGGTTGATACTGGCATTCTTTCCTACGACCAAGAAGGAAACGTTGGCTGGATAAATGAGGCTTTCAAACGGATGATGAATGTGCCATATTTGAGAAATATTTCTTCACTCGAAAAAAGGGATATGTCTGTATATCAAGCCATAATGAGTCTTGAAAATGGAGATAGTCAGTTAGTGAAGATTAATCATAAACAGGTTTTATTAGCCAAGACTACTTTTTTAAACGAAGATATTGAGACAAATTTAATTGCTTTTCAGAACGTAAATGAAGCGATTGAAGACACCGAAGCGCAAGCCTATCAGAAACTTTTGCGGGTAATGACGCACGAAATCATGAACTCAGTTGCCCCAATTGCCTCTTTGGCGGAGACGATGGAGAGTGCTATCGCACGGAGGAAAGGAATTGAACGGAGGAATGGAGGAAGGGAGATTGGAGGAAAAATTAAGAACGGAGAAAAAGAAAATGACGATGAATTTGATGATATTTCTTTGGGTATTTCCACGATTCGTAAACGCAGTGAAAACCTCTTGAAATTTGCGGATACTTATCGACAATTAGCCAAAGTTTCCATGACATCGTTCTCGAAATTCTATATTCGGGATTTATTTGAAGGCGTTGAAATACTATTAGAAAACCAAATTGAGCAGCAAAATATTGAATTTGATGTCATCATTAAAGACTTTGAATTGATGATTGAAGGCGATATGGTTTTGATTGAACAAGTACTTATTAACTTGATAATCAACGCAATAGATGCGGTGAAGAATCAGGAAAATCCTAAAATTACACTTTCAGTATTTCAAAATAATCAACAACAAACCATCATTGAAGTTCGAGATAATGGTGTGGGAATGTCAGATGAATTGATGGATAAAATTTTCGTACCTTTTTTTACCTCCAAGCCCAACGGTTCAGGAATTGGTTTAAGTTTATCGAAGCAAATTATGGCTTTGCACAAAGGTACAATGACCGTAAATTCCGTTGAAAAACAAGGAACTTCTTTCCGATTGGGATTTTGAGAAATTGCTAAATTAAATATTCATGAAAAAATCTCAACTCCGCAAACATTACCTCTCCAAACGTAAGGCAATTTCTTCCGAAGAAATTACTATCAAAAGTCAACAAATTAAGGATTTATTTTTTGACAATTTTGACCTTTCAAAAGTAAAAAACCTTCATGTTTTCTTGCCAATCCTTAAACACAACGAAATTAACACTTGGCTGATTATCAAATATATACAAGAAAATTTACCCAAAATAAATATTATCATTCCAAAAATTATTTCGAAAAATTCTACCTTAGAAAATTACCATTTTGATGAAAAAAAATTAGTTAAAAACTCTTGGGGAATTTTAGAATCTTCGGGTAAAAATCAAGTCAAAATTTTGCCAGAACAAATAGATTTAGTGATAATTCCATTGTTAATTTTTGATAAAAATGGCAATCGAGTGGGTTATGGAAAAGGCTTTTATGACCGTTTTCTGCAAGAATGCAAACCAGAAATATTGAAAATTGGGGTGTGTTCAGAAGAAGCCATTGAATTGATTGAAGATACCAATGAATTTGACATAAAAATGGATTTTTGCATTACCCCGAATAAAATTTACAGATTTCAATATAATTTAAATGCCTAAAAATCAAATACTTAGATATTTCATAACTCATAGCTCATAATTCATAACTTAAAAAACCTTTTCTCTTCCAATTTTATAG
Organism: Arcicella sp.; assembly: GCF_964672035.1. Classification (NCBI taxonomy): domain Bacteria; kingdom Pseudomonadati; phylum Bacteroidota; class Cytophagia; order Cytophagales; family Flectobacillaceae; genus Arcicella; species Arcicella sp. The sequence goes on along the minus strand of NZ_CBABQS010000004.1, from coordinate 25,190 downwards.
GCTAATTTTGCGGACTTTTTCAGTAATCTAAGTATCGTGAAAATCAGGATATTATTCATTTTTTTAATTGGTTTTTATTCCAAATCATTCGCTCAGATTGATAGAAAAGTTTTGTTTCCAATAGAAGTGAAACAAAATATTTGGGGTACAAAATTTATCTACGACCGACAAACGATTGAAAACCCTTTGGGTTTACAGATACCTTTGTTACAGCTACGAGATACAGAAGTAAATTTTGAATATTTGACCTTTAAAAAGCAACGAAAAGCGGTTCAAATTGTGAGTTTAATTTCGACGGGATTTTCACTTTATACCATTTTTAACCGTGAAAAAGTATCGAGTGGCACGTATTGGGGAATTTTTGGCAGTACAGTTTTGATTTCGGGGTATTTGAATATTAAGTCAAATGTGCATTTAGGGAAGGCCATAAGAAGGTATAATGAAGTGGTTTCTGAAAATAAAATCGGCTTGGTTTTTGATAAATCTTTTGACAATCAGGCGATTTTAGGCGTAGAAATTTCGCATAGTTTTTGAATAATTTTTATATAATCAATTAATAATCAATCAGTTAAAATGAAAGTAGCAGTAGTCGGAGCCACAGGTTTGGTCGGTAGTGAAATCCTTAAAGTATTGGCGGAACGTAATTTCCCCGTAACAGAACTTATACCAGTTGCCTCTGAGCGTTCAGTGGGTAAACAGGTTGAGTTTAAGGGCAAACAGTATACCGTTGTAGGTTTTGATGATGCTATAACGATGAAACCAGACGTGGCGATTTTCTCGGCAGGCGGTGGAACATCATTGGAATTAGCCCCAAAATTTGCGGCAGCGGGTATCACAGTTGTTGATAATTCATCGGCTTGGAGAATGGACGAAACTAAGAAATTGGTCGTTCCAGAAATCAATGCGCATACGTTAACCGCCGAGGATAAAATTATTGCTAATCCTAATTGTTCAACCATTCAGATGGTGGTGGTTTTGAATCCTTTGCATAAAAAATATAAAGTAAAACGTGTGGTTGTTTCTACGTACCAATCGGTTACGGGAACGGGGAAAGCGGCAGTTGACCAACTTTTTGCCGAGCGTGAAGGTCGTACAGACGTTCCTGCGGTATATCCACACAAGATTGACTTGAACGTTTTGCCTCACATTGATGTATTTTTAGATAATGGTTACACCAAAGAAGAAATGAAAATGGTGAACGAAACCAAGAAAATCATGATGGATGATTCGATTCAAGTAACAGCCACAACGGTTAGAATTCCAACCATTGGTGGACACTCAGAGTCGGTAAATATTGAGTTTGAAAATGATTTTGACGTAGAAGAAATGAAGAGCATTTTAGCAGCAGAAGAAGGGATAATCTTGCAAGATGACCCTAAAAATGCTATCTATCCAATGCCAATCAATGCACATGGAAAGGATGAGGTTTTTGTCGGACGTATTCGTCGTGATTTAACGCAACCAAATACCGTAAATATGTGGATTGTCGCTGATAATTTGCGTAAAGGAGCGGCTACAAATGCCGTTCAAATTTGCGAGGCTTTAGCCAAAAACGGTCTTATTTAGTGGTATAATAAGGTTTGATTAAATGTTGGAGACAAGGCTTTTGCTTTGTCTCTTTTTTTGTACCTCTTAGTTTTTTATAAAAAATAAAACCTATTTTTGATCCTTAATTAACAAAATAATGAAACATAAAGCCCTATCAATCAGACCATTTATCGGAGCCAAAGAGTTTGAATTATCCCGTAATTTTTACCAAGATTTAGGATTCCAAGAAGTCGTTTTAGAACCTAATTTCTCTTATTTCAAAACGGAAGCAATTGGATTTTATCTGCAAGACTACTACATAAAAGATTGGATTGATAATTCCATGATTTTTATGGAAGTAGATAGCGTTGAAAGGTATTACCAAGAACTTTTGGCTTTAAATTTACCTTCAAAATACGAAGGCGTAAGACTGGTTCCCATCAAAACGAATGATTGGGGAAAAGAATGTTTTTTGCACGACCCTTCTGGAATTCTCTGGCATTTTGGCGAATTTTTTAATAAATAAAATCCATAAAAATGGCAATTTATCATGTTTTAAACGGTGATTGTTTGGCTGAACAATTAAGGCAAACTACTACCAATCCAGATTTTATCATTTGTAGAGAATGCCTGATTGATGGTAATGTAGACTCAAATAATTTGAATGATTTTTGGAAAATAAGGGCAAAATTTATCGTGGAATCCTACGATGCTACTATTGAAGATTATGTTGAAAGAACGGTTAAAGAATTTGAAAAACTGTCTAATTTACCCGAAAATTCAGAGGTTTGTCTTTGGTTTGAAAATGATTTGTTTTGTCAAGTAAATATGTGGTTTGTGTTATCAATACTGCCCCAAAAAGCCAATTTGAAGGTGTTTAGGGTTTTTTCGATTTCAGAAAATGGAGATATTTGGAAAGGCTTTGGTAATGCTACTTCTGCAAAACTCAAAAAAGCCTATTCTTCAAAAATTCAATTTCAGCAAAAAGATATTGATTTAGGAATTCATTTGTGGAAAGCTTATCAGAAAAATGACTTCGAGCAATTAAAAGAAATATCCAAAATATCTTCGAACTGTTTTGAATATTTAGAAGAAGTTTGTCAGGCACAAATAGACCGTTTCCCGAAAAATAATTCGCTCGGCAAACCAGAACAATTGGTAAAAGATATCCTAAAATCTAAGTCAATTGAATTTCAAGAAGTTTTTCGGGAGTTTTCGGAAAGGGCAGGAATTTATGGTTTTGGCGATTTGCAGGTTAAAAGTATTTATGAAAGGCAAATCAATTCGTTAGAAAAAGAGGTGGGTCAAACTGACAAACTTGTTAAGGCAATTTTTTGTTAAAAAAGTATAAATCATACAATTATGGAAAACGAAGAAACAGAAAATAATAAACTCGACCGCATCATCGAAGCACGGATGAAATTGAAAAATCGGTTTGAAGAAAAGATGAAATCTACGCCTTCAATGGCGGATGAAAAACCGCAAGGTAAAGGTGTTATTAATCGTCACGGAATGCCAAATACGCCTGTTGGTCAGACACTTACAACAAAATGGCCCGTGCTTGATTTGGGTTATCAACCTAAAATTCCTTTGGATAAATGGCGTTTGATTATTGATGGAGAAGTTGAAAATCCAGTCATGCTGACGTGGGACGAATTTATGGCATTGCCTCAAACGGAAGATACTTCTGATTTTCATTGCGTCACCACTTGGTCTAAATTGGATATGATTTGGAAAGGTGTCAGACTGATTGATTTGGCGGCATTAGTGCAACCCAAAGAAACGGCTACGCACATTATGTGTTACGGATATGATACGTACACGACAAATGTTTCGTTGGAAGAAGCACTGAAACCCGATGTTTTGTTAGGACATACCGTTGATGGTCAGCCATTGGCAGTTGAACATGGTGGCCCTTTACGGATGATTACCCCACAATTATACGCTTGGAAAGGCTCAAAATGGATTAAGAGAATTGAATTTATGCCCAAAAATAAGTTGGGATTTTGGGAAGAAAGAGGCTACTCAAATACGGCTTATCCTTGGCGAAATGATAGATATAGTTGATTGGTTATTAGTTACTGGTTATCAATTATTGGGTAAATGACCTAATAACTAATAACCAGTAACTAATAACTATTTTACCCAACGCTTAGTAACATCTAAAGAATAATCCAAAAAGGCTTTCACACCATCTTCGTAGATTTTATTTCCTGTCGAATCTGCATTGTCATCCAAATTTTTGTGCGTTTCGTGCGACTCAAATATGCGTGGAGAAACTACCGAATATTGATGGCTAAAATTGATGATTTTATTAATCACCGTTGTCAATTCTAAACACGGTGTTTTTCCACCTCTTCCAGCTGAAACCCCCGCCAAAGCGAATACTTTATCGTGAAAAAGGTGTGCAAAATCCTTTGAACCTAATTGATGGAGAGCATTTAGCAAGTCTCCATTTACGGTAAAATTATATTCTGGCGTGATGAAAAATACTAAATCTGCTGCTGTCCAAGCGGAAAGTAATTCACGTTGAAAATCAGTTAAAGCTTCTTTGTTTATCGTTCCACGACCAACCGATGGAATATCGAAGTGATGAAAATCCACCACCGTAACATATTCATAACCAGAAGTTTGTGCTAATTTTTGGAGATAATTTGAAAAGCGTAATGAATTGCTGTTTTTTCTTGGGGATGTGGCAATAATGGCAATGTTCATATTATATTTTTACTGTTTTTTCTTGTTAATATTAGATACCTAACGATAGCTTTATTGATTTTGTTCAATGATAATTTGTTGGAATAATATTTTCATTTGGAAATAAAACCCAAAAATGAATAGTTATTTCCGAAAGAAGACTTATTATCTGGAAATAACTCCTTAAAATACACAAAGTAGCGAAGTATAGAATTTGAGTTCCCGATAAAACTTTATAAAAGGTATGGTTTTAGTCTAAACTCAATCACAAAAAAAGGAAGGCTTCGCTCATAGCTAAGCCTTCCTTCAAAACCAATAACATAATAACTAATACCCAAATACCTCCTCCAAACTCAATTTCTTAACCTCTCCGTATTTTTTAAGGTCTTCTAAATTTACCTTTTTCTCCGAAGCCACAATGCACAAACTGTAAGGTTTATTGGCTAATTGTGTATCCTGAAATTTCTTTAAATCGTCCGTTGACATTTTATCGAGTGCTTGATAAATTACTTGACGTTCATCGGTTGAAATGCCTTTATCTTGATTGGCTAAATACGTATTAATGATATTATCTTGCGTGATTCTTTCGGTTTGATAATTCTTTTTCATACTCGCTTTGGCCGTTTCAAGATTCTTCTCAGATACTGGAAAAGTATTCAATAATTCATTCATCCCCGCAATTGATTCATGGATTTTATCGGCTTGAGTTCCCACGTAGGCAATCATTCGGTAAGTCTCATTTTTCAAGTTTGGCGTCATATAATACGCATACGTTGAATACGCCAAAGCTTTTGATTCACGAATGGTTTGGAATACAATTGATGACATTCCACCCCCAAAATAGTTATTGTACAATTCCACGATGGGCGTTTCTGCATTATTGAACTGAATCGTTGGACGAACCCAGTTTACTTCCGCTTGTACCATGTCGTAATCCGTAAATAAAACTTCTGGTTTCGTAGGAGTTTTAGTCTCAAAGTTTGCAACAAGCGGCAAATCTGAATTAGAATTTGTGGGCGTTTTATGAATATCTCCGACAATTTTTGCCAAATTCTCCATTGTTTGTGGGCCGTAGTAAGAAATGATATGTTTGTACGAAACTAAATTTTGAAGAAATGAAATCAATTCATCTGCTGTCAAAGCTTTAAGTTCAGCATCGGTAAATTGCAACGTATTTCGTGGGTTTTTCGGCCCGAAAGCAGCATAAGCCGACAAACCTTGCAAAATGGCCGCTTTATTTAATTTTGCATCATTTCTTTGTTTCAAAATACGTCCTTTCAATAATTCAAGAGCAGCATCATCTTTTTTACATTTTGTCAATAAATCTTCAAAAAGCGCAACCGTTTTTGCAAAATTTTCATTCAATCCTGACAATCCTAATGTGATGTGATGGTCAGTATAAGATTGGTTGAAATTACTCGCCAAACGATAGAATTCCGTACTAATTTGCTCAGCATTCATTTTGTCGGTTCCCACAAATTGAAGGTATTGAAGCGCAATTGGAAGGATTTTGCTATTCCAAGAACCCATATCAAAACGGTAAGCCATTCTGAATAAATCATTATCCGTATTTTGAACATAGAGTGCATCCAAATTACCGATTTTTCCTTTCTTCAAATCCTTTGAGAAATCCAACCATTTGGGTTCAATATTTGCCATTGGCGTTGTATTAACATCCTTCAAAAATGCGGATTGTGCTTCACGATTTACTTCTACGGGTGTAATTGTCGGTTTATCAACTTTCAAAATACTTGGGTCTGGGCCTTTTCTTTTATACACAACCACATAACCATCTCCACAGTATTTTTTGGCAAAAGCCATCACTTCTTGCTTCGTAACTTTGCTCAAAGCATCGTTAATAGAAGCCTCATCATTCCAATTGGTTGCTTTCGAAGTAATGAAACTTTCCAATAATCCATACGCCCGAGAAGTATTATTTTCTAATCCTTGAATAGCCGTTAATTTATAGTTTGCGGCAATTGCTTTGATAATCGTTTCGTCAAAATTTCCCGACTTTAATTTATCTAACTCGCCCATTAATAGGTTTTTAACATCATCAAGACTTTGGTCTTTTTTGGGTGTTCCCGTCATTGACCAAATACTGTAATCCTTGTTCCATTCAGGATTTGAACCTGCCCGAAGTACTTTTTGAGCTTTCACCAAATTAAGGTCAATTAAACCCGCTTTCGAGTTCGACATTAATTCATCCACAATCGTACCCACAATTTTTTCTCTCGCATCCATCGCACCATTCCAACGCCACGCAATAGAGATATTATCGGGTGTTGGTCCAAAAACTTCACGAGTAATTACGCCCGTTAAAGGTACTTCTGGAGCAGGTTTGTATTCAGGTACTGGTTTCGTGGTCATATATTTAAATGAAGCCTCGATTTTCTTAATCAAATTATCCGAATTAAAATCGCCCGCCATGATAATTGCCATGTTGTTGGGTACGTAATATTTATTGAAATAGTTACGAATTTCAACCAATGAAGGGTTCTTTAAATGTTCAATCGTACCAATAGTCGTTTGTTGTCCGTAATTATGCGTTGGAAAAAGCGCCGCATTTCGGCTTTCATAAACCTTACGTCCATCATTATCCAAACCACGATTTTTTTCTTCGTAAACTGCTTCTAATTCCGTATGAAAAATACGTAAAACAGGGCTACGGAAACGTTCAGCCTGTAATTTTAAGAAACGGTCGATGGCATTGGCAGGAATATCTTCGGTATAAACGGTTTGTTCGTAAGACGTAAAAGCATTTGTGCCTTGTCCGCCCATCGAAGCCATCATTTTGTCGTATTCGTTGGCAATGGCAAACTTGGCCGCTTCCCCAGATTTTGCGTCAATTTCTTTGTAAATCGTCTTGCGTTGAGCCGAATCAGTGGTTTTGTTGTATTTTTCGTAAAGGGCATTTACTTGGTCGAGCAGAGGTTTTTCTTTAGACCAGTCCAGTGAACCGAATTTATCAGTGCCTTTAAAAAGCATGTGTTCCAGATAATGAGCAAGTCCAGTATTGGTGCGAGGGTCAGTATTTGAACCCGCCCGAGTTGGAATTAAGGCAGCAATTCTTGGTTCTTTATGATTTTCGCTCAGAATCACCGTCAAGCCATTGGCGAGGGTATAAAAACGAGCTTTCATAGGGTCGTTGCTCACATACTTATAGGTATATCCGCCCGACGTGGCAGTTTTCCATTCATAAGATTTTTGAGCAAAAGTTGTGGAAAAGGCCAAAAGGGCAATTGCCAAGAGATTTAAGCGAATTAGATTCATGGTGAAAGGTAGATTTAAGTTGAGTTATGTTGCAATTACGTAATTATTGGATAAATACGCTATTACATTTTCATAAACGGTAGAATTAGTTGAAATGTTATATTTCATAGAATTTAGCTTTAAAATTTGCCTATTACTGATTTTATTAAGATGTAAATATCTGATTATCAATAATTTACTGTTCTATTCGCCATTTTCTGCTATTATCTTAAAATTATATAGTTATACTTGGAATTGACTTTATTTATGGATAATATTATAAAGTAAAATCGCTATTAAACTTTAAAATACACTATTAAACCAAAAGATAATGCCCCCTAAAACGCTCACCTGTGTACTCGTGGATGATGAAATAACCAATTTAGATTTATTAGCTACCTACGTAAATCAAATTCCCTACTTAGTGCTTAAAGCTACTTTTGATAAACCAATGGAAGCATTAACCTACCTTCTAAAAACGCCCACGGATTTATTGATTACGGATATCAGCATGCCTCGGTTGTCGGGGATTGGGCTTTATGAAGGTATTTGTAACTCCGTTTCGACTCAGGTTATTTTTGTTTCGGGTTATACAGACAAAATTATCGAAGCCTTAGCACATTGTGTAACGGATTATCTTCATAAACCTGTGTCATTAGTTCGTTTTGAAAAAGCAACCCAAAAGGCTTTTTTCTATGCAAACTTGAGTAAACAAAATATTGAAGACTTACCAACTGAGAATTTGGAAATTGCCTTAAAGAGCTATTTCACTCTGAGTGAGACTGAAAAGAAAATTTTACAATTAATCGCTGAGGGGAATACTATAAAAGAAATTGGAGCATTAGCCTTTATATCTCTGAGAACGGTAGAATCTCACAGGCTTTCTATTCGTAAAAAACTACAATTATCTCACAAATATAGGCTTGTTGATATTGCGAAATATTTGAAGGAAATAATAAAATAAAGTATATACGTTGAAATTTCTGTAGTTGTACTTAGAAAATTTCAGTATGTGTACTGATTGACAAATTGAAATAAAACTTCATACCTTTGAAATAAGTAAACCCCACCGCAGTTTGAAGACCTGATGGGGTTTGTGAGTCTTAATCTTTTCACAATTAAGACTTAATGAAAGTATGAAAAAGAAGTTGATTTTAAGCGTTGTTTGTACTATTTTATTGTCTTGTGGGGCAATGGCAAAATCTAATGTTTTATCAAAAGCAAAACAAGTTGTTGCAAAAAAGCAATATGTGATTGTTCAAAAATCACTTAAAGAAAAGAAGCAAAGTAGCTTCTGTGTGATTTACATCACGACATGTGGTGCTAAAGGAATACTTTGTGGTTCATTTTTAGAAATGCTTGAAGGCGCTTTAACAGCTGAGGCAGCTTTTTGTTAAAATTCTAAATTATTCTAAATTAAGGGGTGTATTTTCAACTCCTCAATTTTAACATAATTTTGCACTATAATAATTTAATAAAATAAGACATGAAAAATCAATATTTATTTCAGTTATTGTTCGCATTCTTTTTTAGTATAAATATTTTTTCTCAATCTCCAAAAGATAAGGCATATTTATTGGTTAAATATGATGAAACTTCGATGACAGACTCCACCGATTTATTGAAAAAGAATTATGATGTCATGGGTCTTGAAATTGGAAAGAGTATGAGTAAATTTTACAGTATTTCATTGCTTGAGACTAAAAATGCTATGATGGAGCAAATTAAACAAACAGGTGCTCTTGATATGAGGAATTTAATTACCCCTAAAAATAAGAGAGGCAAACAAAATATAATATTTAAAAACTACACTTCTAAACAACTCACTGCAACTGAAAACTTGGGTATGTTTAGTTACACCGTACAAGAGTCCATTCCTACAATTGATTGGAAGATTCAATCAGATACGATGCGTATTCTCAATTATTCGTGCCAAAAAGCAATTTGTCAATTCAGAGGGCGTAATTATGAAGTATGGTTCACTCCCGAAATTAATGTTAGTGAAGGACCTTGGAAGTTTACTGGTTTACCAGGCCTTATTTTGAAAGTAACAGAAAGTAAAGGATATTTTATCTTTGAGTGTAAAGGTATTGAAAAAGTGAATTTAGACTTAGAACTATCCGATGGTAAAGGTCAGAAAGTAACCAGAGAAGAATTCCTAAAAGCAAATAAGCTCTTCTTGGAAGACCCAATGCCGTTTCTGAATAATGGAAGAAGTAGTTTTACACTTGATACTCCTCCAACAAGCCTACCCAAACGTACTTACAACCCAATGGAACTTACTGAAAAATAATAGGTTGGATGAATAAAATAGGAATTGTAGCGTTTTTATCAACATTATTACACTTTTCGGGTTTTTCTCAATTTCTGACGGGTCGAATTACTGATTCCCAACAGCGTTCCCTTCAAGGGGTAAGTATTAGGGCGTACAAGCTTCAAGAAAGTATAATTCAGTCCTTTGCAATCACGGATTCAAAAGGACAATTCCAGTTCAGTAAACCTTTTTTGTCTGATACCATTAAACTTGTGGTGGCTTCAATGGGGTTTGCTATGGAGGAAAGAATTATTAAAAAAACGGATTTAATTCAAGATTTTATCCTTACTCCGCAAGCAATCGAACTCAAAGAAGTGATTGTAAAAACTCCTCCCGTGCGTATCAGTCACGATACGATTTCCTATGATATTAAACAATTTGGTAATAATACAGACCGAAATTTAGGGGATGTTCTCAAAAAACTGCCAGGCGTTGAACTTAGCGAAAATGGGACGATAAAATACAATGGCGAACCAATCAATAAATACTATACAGAAGGGAAAGATTTATTTGAGGGAAAATACAAAATCGCCAATGATAATTTCCGTTGGCAAGATATTGAACGAGTAGAAATTCTCGAAAATCATCAACCAATCAACGTTCTGAAAGATATTGTTTATTCTTATAAAGCTGGTTTAAACGTTGTTTTCAAGGAATCTGTCCGTGCGAAATGGATAAAAACTGCCCAGATTGGTGGAGGATTTAGTAATGAAAATGTACAGTATGATAACTCCCTAAACGCCATCAGAATTGCTAAGAATAATCAATCTTTCAGCATTCTTAAAAGTAATAATGTTGGGATAGATTTACTTTCATCAACGCAATCACTCACGATTGAGGACTTGATTGATGTAAGTCCGCAGTACCTATTTCTAAAAGTTTCACGTCCACTTTTATCCATTATTGAACTTAGTAAACCTTCCATCAATCAAAAATATTTAAACTTCAATCAAAGCCATCTCTTCACTTCTAAAAATCTTTGGACACTCCAAAAAAAATATGATGTAGTCCTAAATATTGAATATTTAAAAGATAAACAAACAAATCAAGGCTCACTTGAAAGTCTATACTTTCTTGGAAAAGATACGCTTGCAGTCACAGAAAAACAGGATAACGCCAAGAATCTGAATCAATTAGAGAGTACTTTATCAATCGTAGCGAATCAACCCAAATATTATTTTAGCAATAAATTATTTGTAAAAATGGGCTGGAAAAACACTAATGGAGTCATTGAGAATTACGAAGTTGGCAAAACGCAAAATGTAAACCAACAAAATCAATATGATACGCAATGGATTTCGGACGAAATAAAAATCCAAAAGAAAACCATTTCAGATAATTTAATTGAATTTAAGGCTTTGGGCTACTACTTAAATTCACCACAAAATTTAGATGTATTTACCAATAACCAAATATCTAAACAAAACACCCTCCAAGATTTAAGAATGAAAAAGTCTTTTTTTAGTTTTTATGTCAATTTTTTTGCCAGTAAAAAATTGAAATTAAATACCAAAGTAGGGGCTGAAAGTTCAAGCCAAAGTCTGTTTTCTAATTTATTTGGATTCCCTTCTACAAAACTCATTGGAGATTCTTCTTTACTTTCAAATAATCAAAATCTATCCTATTGGCGAGCTTTTGGTGAAACTGATTATGAAGTCAATAAGGAAAGTTTTAAACTTGATTTCCATCTACCTGTGAGCTTCATAAACTGGTTAAATCTCCATAAAAATCGTTTTGTTATTGAACCAAACCTTTCAATGACTTATATTTTTTCTGCCAAATGGAGTACCACTTTCAAGTATAATTTCAAGTACAATATCGCTGAAATTGATGACTTTAGTAACGCTTTTTTATTGACAAATTACCGTAATATTGAAAGAAATTCAGGACAAATTCCTGATAATAAACGACATGCTGCAAGTTTAAGGCTGAACTTTAAAGACATGATTCATTTCTGGTTTTTAGATGCTGTTGTTGGCTTGGGAGAATCTCAGAGCAATATTTTAAGACAACAAACATATGATGGGATTTATATTAAACAAGTTAAGATTGCCTCTGATAATATCACTCAAAATATAAATGGTTTCTTACAGGTTAGTAAGTATTTGCACAGTATAAAAACTAAATTCACCATTAATAATAGTTATGAAATAAGACAATCCGTACGGTTATTTGCCAATAATCAGTCTGCAAAAATTGAAATTAAGAGTAATATTACCTCATTCAATATCAATTCAAATCCACGAAAATGGCTTAGATTACAATTTGATGTCAACGCCATGAATTCATCTAATTCAGTAAAAACGGAAACGCAAAATTCTCAAAATAATTTTCAGCAAATAGACTTAAAAACGAAGATTGATTTCCTTCCTTCCAAAAACTTGACTTTCGGAATTGAAGTAAATAAATATCAAATTGAAGACGGGCAAAATCAGACTCAGCGATATTTACTAATGGATTGTTCTACAAATTACCATTTCAAAAATAGCAATATTGATTTAAGTTTATTTCTGCAAAATTTAACCGATGAAAAAACTTTTCGGACTTTAAGTTTTTCGGATAATAGTTTTCTTTCCACTGATTTTAGACTTCGCCCAAGACAGTTTTTGGCAAAATTGAATTTTACTTTTTAAATTTCCCTCTCCTTAGCATTTTGGCAACTTACTCAAATTATTAAAAATAATTTAGTCTATTTATTTGATAGACTAAACAGAACTATTACATTTGTAGAAAATTTACCCTCCAATCAACATATTAACATCAATTTAATTATTAGAATGAACGTAGAATCTCCTTCACAAGCAATCCCTGTGAGTTCAAATAAAAATAGTATTTACTCATCCAAATGGCTTTGGTTTGGTATTCCTGTAATCTTATTGGTAGGCCTTGCCAGTATTTTGGTTTATAATTACTACGCCTTATTTTCAGTTGAAAAATTAGTGGCAGGCATTAATCAAGACTTTTTTATCTATTTAACCATTGGTGTTTTTGCACAATTAGTGGATGGTACTTTGGGAATGGGCTACGGAGCAACTTCAACCTCTTTTTTGATTTCAGTGGGTGTTCCTCCCGCTATCAGTAGTACAGGGGTTCACGTAGCGGAAATGTTCACGACGGGAGCATCGGCAATATCTCATTATAAATTCAAAAATATTAATAAAAGATTGGTTACTTATTTGCTCGTTCCAGGCGTAATTGGCTCAGTAATAGGAGCTTATCTTTTGGCGGATGTGATTGATGGAAAAGTCATCAAACCTTTCATTGCGGCTTACATGATTGTATTAGCCGTGATGATTATTATTAAAGGATTACGAAATAATAACGTTAAAAAGAAAACCAAAAACTTAGGTGTTTTAGCCATTTTTGGGGGATTCATGGATGCCGTTGGTGGCGGAGGTTGGGGACCCATCGTAACTTCTACCCTCATCGGACGTGGACGTGACCCAAGATATACCATCGGTTCGGTTAATGCCGCAGAGTTTGCCGTCTCATTTGCGAGTGGAATTACTTTCTTACTTTTTCAAGGAATTAATGGATGGCAAGTCATTGCGGGATTAATCGTTGGGGGAGTAGTTGCCGCCCCATTTGCCGCATTTTTTGTGAATAAAGTGCCAAGAAAAACGATGACAATTGTGGTTGGTATTTTGATAATCGCACTCAGTCTTAAAACATTGATTCCTATTATTTTAGGACTACTAAAGTAATTTTTTTTGTGGTGATTTTAATAAAAGGTTAGCATTATTGCTGACCTTTTATTGTTTAGTAGTAGGCATAAAAAGGAAAGTAAAGGTTAGTAAATAAACAACAAACGCTTAACTTGTCATGTTTAAAAATAAATTCCCAATTCATAATTTATGAAACGTCTATTACTTCCTTTTTTGCTAATATCAGCGATTATATTTTCCGCTTTTCAATTGATATCTAACCATGAAAATACTTCGGAAGATTGGGCAGAATATTTAGGTGGCCCGGACCGTAATCACTATTCAAGTCTAACCCAAATAACGCCAGAAAACGTTAAAAGCCTCAAAATTGCTTGGTCGTATGCCGCTCCAGATACGGGTCAAATGCAGGTAAATCCAATTATTGTTGAAGGAATATTATACGGGGTAACTTCCGCAGTGAGAGCATTTGCTCTGGATGCCAGCACGGGAAAAGAAATTTGGTGTTTTGGCGACCCACTGAACACTTGGCACAGTACAAGTCGGGGCGTTGCATTTTGGGCTGAGGGAAACGATAAGCGAATTTTATACACCGTTGGTCCATTTTTATACGCTCTAAATGCCAAAACAGGAAAACTGATTGAAAGTTTTGGAGATGGAGGAAAAGTTGATTTGCATACAGGATTGCCTGATATTGCGAAAAATAAATTCATTATTTCCAATACGCCAGGCACAATTTACGAAGATTTAATCATTATGCCCCTCCGACTTTCGGAAGGAGCGGATGCTGCACCCGGGGATATTCGAGCGTTCAATGTGAAGACGGGAAAGTTAGCGTGGACTTTTCATACAATTCCTTATCCAAACGAATTTGGTTACGAAACTTTTCCGAAAAATGCCTACAAAAATGACGGAATCGGAGCAGTCAATAACTGGGCAGGTATGGCAATTGATAGAAAAAGAGGTATTTTATTCGCTCCAACGGGTTCGGCGGCTTATGATTTTTATGGTGGAAATCGGAAGGGTAAAAACCTGTTTTCGGACTGCCTTTTAGCCTTAGATGCTCGTACGGGAAAACGACTTTGGCATTATCAAACAACACATCACGACATTTGGGATAGAGATCATCCGGCACCCCCAAATTTAGTAACGATTAAACGAAATGGAAAACTAATTGATGCGGTGGCACAAGTAACAAAGCAAGGATACGTGTTTGTTTTTGATAGAGTTACGGGAAAGCCTATCTTTCCCATTAATGAAGTTGCAGCTCCCAAATCAATGCTTGCAGGAGAGCAATCGTGGGCAACACAACCAGTACCAACCAAACCCGCTCCGATGGCACGTCAAGCCTTTCAACTTACTGAAAAAGATATCAGTCCTTATGCAGAAAATCGGGAAGAATTAATCGCTCAATTAAAGACGTACAAAAAAGGATTATTTGCCCCACCAAGTAAACAAGGAACGGTAATATTACCAGGTTTCGATGGTGGGCCAGAATGGGGCGGAGCAGCCGTGGACAAGGAAGGAATTATGTATGTCAATTGCAATGAAATGGCTTGGATTCTGACAATGAAAGATACGCCCAAGGAAGATGCACTTGCACATTTGCCTCTAGGTGAAAAAGTTTATACAACCACTTGTACGGTTTGTCACGGAAATGATAGAAAAGGAAATGCTAAAAGTGGATATCCATCTTTGGTTGACATTGGCACGAGGCGAGATAAAGCCTATATAACTCAAATTATCACGAACGGTAAGGGAATGATGCCAGGTTTTACGACCTTAAACGCCAATGAAAAACAAGCGCTTTTGAGTTTTTTATTGGGAGAAGAAAAGAAAGAAGTAGGAGGGGAGATAAAAACGAAAGTACCCAGTTTACCCTACGCAAGCACAGGATACAACAAATTTTTGGATAGCAAAGGCTTACCCGCTATTGCTCCACCGTGGGGAACACTCAATGCCATCGACTTAAATACGGGCGAATTTCTCTGGAAAGTTCCTTTTGGTGAAGAACAATCATTGAAGGCAAAAGGCATCAATAATACGGGTACTGAAAATTATGGTGGTGCCGTTGTAACGGCAAGTGGACTATTATTCATTGCCGCCACAAAAGATGGGAAATTTAGAGTTTTTGATAAAAAGACGGGTAAAATTTTATGGGAAACAACGCTTCCCGCCGCAGGATTTGCTACGCCTTCAACCTATCAAATTAATGGAAAACAATACGTCGTTGTTGCTTGCGGAGGCACTAAATTAGGGACTAAAAAGGGAAATCAATATGTAGCTTTTGCTTTGCCTTAAATGATTAGATCACGGATTTAAGGGATTATACGGATTTACACGGATTTTTTTTAAATTTTCATCCGTGTAAATCCGCTCAATCCCAATTCTATTGCGGGTTTATCTGTGGTCTAATCTTATAATTTACAATTCCTTAAAATTATCATTCATAATCTTTGCCGAAGAAAGCGCCAAAGGAATTCCTCCGCCTGGGTGAACGCTACCGCCTACGAAATACAAATGCTTAATTTTGGATGAAAAATTAGCATGTC
Source organism: Arcicella sp. (assembly GCF_964672035.1). Classification (NCBI taxonomy): domain Bacteria; kingdom Pseudomonadati; phylum Bacteroidota; class Cytophagia; order Cytophagales; family Flectobacillaceae; genus Arcicella; species Arcicella sp. The sequence goes on along the minus strand of NZ_CBABQS010000004.1, from coordinate 9,189 downwards.
TCAAAAATGCGGCAAAACGATTATTAGACGAATTTCCGTATAATGCACCTTGAGCCGAGGAAGTTTTGGATTCAATCGTTCGAGGGTCGAGAATTTCCTCACATTCAATCAATTCGGCTATGTTTTGTCCTAAAATTCTACTGACTTTTTTCAACACATTTTCTTTGGTTTGGGCAATGATTTCATCCCAATTTTGTCCTTCGTTGGCAGGGGCGTTTATGAGTACAAACCAATTTTCACAGTCTTCTGGAGCATCATCAGTTTTGTGTTTTGAGGTAATATTGATGTAAATCGTTGGGTCTTTATAAATGGTTTTTTGCTCGAACATCGTCCTAAATTCTTCTGGATAATTATTGCTAAACAGAATATTATGCAAGTCTAATTCAGGAAACTGCTTTTTAATTCCCCAATAAAAAATAACCCCAGAGCTTGATTTAGGCTGATTTAAGAGAAAATTTGGGTGTTTTTCATTGGGTAAAAGTTTTCGGTAAGTATGGGTAACATCCATATTTGAAACTACGGCTTCGCAAGGTATGAGGTCGAGCGTATTTTCTCCATTACTATTGTCTTCATTACTTCTTAACTTTACCCCTTTTACCTTTCCATTTTCCACAACAATCTCCTCAACCTTCGTCTCAAAATAAAATGTAATACCTAAACTTTCAGCTAATTTCACCAAAGAATTTGTAATAGATACCATGCCTTTTTTTGGAAAAAAGGCACCAATATTATACTCCAAATGAGGAATAATATTTAAAGTTGCAGGCGTTTGGTAAGGATCAGAGCCGTTATAAGTTGCGTAGCGATTGAAAAGTTGTACGATTTTAGGATTCTTGAATAGTCTTTGGTTCGCTTCGTTCATTGTTCCAAAAATACCTAATTTTGGCAGATTTAAATATCCTTTCAAAGCCTTTTTGGAAGTCCAAGTGGATAATTTATGTAGAGAATCTTGGAGGAATAATCCATCCAAAACCTCATATTTAAAGGCTGAATCTTTAAGGAATTGGGTGATTTTTTCGGCAGGTTCGCCCGTGATTTTTTCTACTTCTTCGGCAAATTTTTGAGGTTCAGCCCAAGCGGTCAGTCGTGTTTGATCTTCCCAAAAATAACGACAAACTTCGTCTAATTGTTCATATTCAAAGAAATCAGCAGGTTTTTTGCCCACTAATTCAAATAATTCAGTTACTAATTTGGGAAGGGTAAATAAAGAGGGTCCAGCATCAAAACGGTAGCCATTCATTTCAAAACTGCTCAATTTTCCACCCGCATAAGCATTCGCCTCGAATACCGAAACATCAAGACCTTTATGAGCCAAACGAATGGCAGAAGCAATACCCGCAATACCTGCCCCGATGATGGCGACTTTTTTCATTTTATTAGCTATAAACTTTGAGTTTTTTACGCTGATTCTATAAAATAGTAACTTGGTCTTTGGAATTATTGTTTTACTAAAAAGGAAGGCTTCGCTTTAAGAGAAGCCTTCCTTAAAATCAAAAGTATCAAAACCTCATGGCTCAAGGCTGTTAATAAAACAACCACTCCATTGCCTTCGGAAATTCTTTGCCCCATTGGTCTTCGCTGTGTTTACCATCTGGGTCGAGGGACAGATTAATGATTGTTTTTTTAACGCCTTGACGTTCAAAGGTTTGTTTTAATTTTTCAACATTTGGAATCATTAAATTACTCTCCTTTCCGCCTGCATATACGTAGATACGTGTGGGTAAATGCGAGAGAAAATCAATGGCATCGAAGTAAATATTAGGAGAAATCCATAACGACGGAGAAAAAATCATCAAGCGACCAAACGCTTCTGGAAACATCAAACCCGCATAAATACTGATTAAGCCGCCCAAAGAACTTCCACCAATGCCCGTGAATTCACGTTCTGGTTTTGTTCTGAAATTTTTATCAATGTAAGGTTTCAAAGTCTTCGCCAAAAACTGAGCGTATTTACGACCTTGCCCTTTGCCTAATTTTGGATTATTATACGGTGAATATTCTTGAAAACGCTCTTCGCCCCCGTGTGAAATAGCCACCACAATCACATCCCCATGTTCACGAGCCGACAAAACGGCTAATTGTTTATCAATGCCCCAATTGCCAAATTCAGAACCATTGCCAAATAGATTTTGGGCATCTTGCAGATAAATAACGGGATAATTTTTGGTGGAAGTTTCGTAATTATGAGGCAAAAGAATATAAACAGCTCGCTTTTTGCCCAGTTGAGGCATTTCAAATTCATCAGAAATCAAACGAATTTCGGGCATAAGATTTTCAGAAAGATTTTCACCATCTAATCGCCAATGCGGCACAAAATCTTGATAAACACCATTTTTGATTTTGGCGATGCGGTTGGGAATCCCATTGCCGAATTCATCTAATTCTACTTGATTCCAGCCTCCTTTGGTGTATTTATACTCAAATGTATCGGGCAGTTTTATAGTATCAGGTAATTTTAAAGCGTATTTTCCCTCTTCTATCTTACTTAATCGAAGTTCCTCTCTTTCTGGCAACCAAGCGTTGAAATTACCCGACAAATAAACAGGCCTATCATCTTCAACTGGCGTGGTTAATTCAAAATACAATATATTCTTACTCATTCATGTGAAGTGGTTATTAAAGTCTGCAAATTTACGGAATATTCTTTTGTATATAACCTGTTTTCGTTAAAACTCATTTTTGAGTCATAAGGTTTTAGGCTTGAGAATACATTTGGACTAAAAACGCTATTGTTTGGGCGTTTGGCGGTATATTAAGGTGAAAAATAATTTGCAATTTTGTAGAGTAAAATACTTACGTATTTAATTCCAAAAACTATGCCAAAGAGAAACTGACATTTTACGATGCTTCAGTGGTTGTGGTAAAATAACAAATAGAATAAAAAAACAAAAAATATGAGTAAACAAACCTTATTCGACAAAGTGTGGGATGCACACGTTGTTCGTAAAATCGAAGATGGTCCAGATGTTTTTCTGATTGACCGCCACTTTATCCACGAAGTAACAAGTCCTGTTGCTTTCTTGGGTCTTGAAAGTCGTGGGATTGATGTGATGTATGCCAAGCGTACTTTCGCCACTGCCGACCACAATACGCCCACTATTAATCAACATTTACCCGTTCAAGATCCACTTTCTGCCAATCAATTGCAGCAATTGGAAACCAATACCACCAAACACGGTATTTCGCACTGGGGATTGGGACACGCCAAAAACGGTATTGTTCACGTAGTTGGGCCAGAAAATGGTATTACGCTTCCAGGTATGACCATTGTATGCGGTGATTCGCACACTTCTACGCACGGAGCATTCGGAGCAATTGCCTTCGGAATTGGTACTTCTGAGGTGGAAATGGTGCTTTCTTCGCAGTGCATTATGCAACCAAAACCCATGAAAATGCGTGTGAACGTGAATGGACAATTGGGTAAAGGGGTATTGCCAAAAGACGTCACTTTATACATCATTGCTCAACTTTCTGCGGCAGGTGCAACGGGTTATTTCGTAGAATATGCGGGTGATGTGTTCGAGAATATGTCGATGGAAGGACGCATGACGGTTTGTAATATGTCAATCGAAATGGGTGCCAGAGGTGGAATGATTGCCCCAGATGAAACCACTTTTAATTACTTAGAAGGACGTGAGCAAACGCCAAAAGGTGAAGTTTGGGACAGAGCTTTGGCGTACTGGAAAACGCTTAAAACGGACGAAGGCGCTATATTTGATAAAGAATATACTTACAATGCAGCCGATATCGAACCACAAATTACCTACGGAACAAACCCAGGTTTAGGCACGGGAATTTCACAGAATATTCCTATGTCAGGCGATGTAATTGATGGTGAAGCGAGTTACAAAAAATCATTAGGTTACATGGGTTTTGCTGAAAATGAGCAAATCATCGGAAAGAAAATTGATTATGTTTTCTTGGGAAGTTGTACCAATGGCCGAATCGAAGATTTCCGTGCTTTTGCATCTATTGTGAAAGGGCGTAAAAAAGCGGACAACGTAACGGCTTGGTTGGTGCCAGGTTCACACATCGTAGAATCTCAGATTAAAGAAGAAGGTATTCTGGATATTTTGATAGAGTCAGGTTTTGAACTTCGTCAGCCAGGTTGTTCGGCTTGTTTGGCGATGAATGACGACAAAGTTCCTGCGGGAAAATATGCCGTTTCAACCTCAAACAGAAATTTTGAAGGTCGTCAAGGTCCAGGAGCAAGAACGCTTTTGGCTTCTCCATTGGTTGCAGCGGCTGCGGCGGTGACGGGAGTAGTTACTGACCCGAGACAGTTTTTATAATCCGTAATTAATCATGGCAACATATCCTCGAAAATTGTCTTACGGAGCAAATAATACCGTCATTGTATTGTCAGATACGGAGGTTGGTAAGCTCTTTACCAATGATACTCGTTCTGATATTGGTTCAGAAGCGGAGAAAATGAAATTTGCCAATGCCATAAATGATTTATTGGTAAAGTTTGAACGATTGGAATATAATGAAGCGATTGATGCCAATATGCTGGTAATGGAACGCATTATTCCATTGGATTATCGAGCGTATGAAGTTGAGATGCGAGAAATTTGGTTTGATGTTTTTGAAAACCAATTAAAGGAGTTACATCAAAAAGGGTTCGTTCATAATGATTTGAAACGTCCTTCTAATATTTCGGGAGATAAATTTGATAACATCATGCTAACGCAACAAGGAATTAGACTGATTGATGCGGGTGTATCTATTTTACAACACCAAGTAGGAGAAAAGTTTTTTCAAGCATACATAGAAAACGAACTAAAAGAATTAGCACTATTTAAAACGTATTTTTTGAATAGATAAAACAACAAAAAATGGCATACGATAAATTCACCATACTTTCGTCCACCGCTGTTCCGATGCCTATCGAGAACGTGGACACCGACCAAATTATCCCTGCACGCTTCTTGAAAGCAACAACACGTGAGGGTTTTGGCGATAATTTATTCAGAGATTGGCGTTATAATAACGACAATTCTCCTAAACAAGATTTCGTATTGAACAACCCAACTTACAGCGGAGCAATCCTTGTGGGTGGTCGTAACTTCGGTTCGGGTTCAAGCCGTGAACACGCCGCTTGGGCGATTTATGATTACGGTTTCCGTTGTGTAATTTCAAGCTTCTTTGCGGATATTTTCAAAGGTAACTCCTTGAATATCGGCATTTTACCCGTAACGGTTTCGCCAGAATTTTTGGATAAAATCTTCTTGGCAATTGAAGCGGATGCTAAAGCAATTATTGAAGTAAATCTTCCAGAACAAACGGTTACAATTGCAGCAACGGGCGAAAAAGAATCTTTCGACATTAACGGGTATAAGAAAAATAACATGATTAATGGCTTCGATGATATTGATTATCTTCAAAGCATGAAAGGTGAAATTGTAATATTTGCAGAGAAAAGTCTTTATTAAGAGGTTATGAGCTATAAGCTATGAGCTATGAGCAGTAAGTTTCGGGTTTTGAGTTATAAGGAAAATAAATCTTACAACTGACTGCTCATAGCTCACGGCTCATAGCTCATAGCTCACGGCTCACGGCTCACAGCTAAAATATGCGACATATAGAAATAATGGACACGACCCTCCGTGATGGTGAACAAACCAGCGGTGTGTCTTTCTCGGCTTCTGAAAAATTGACTATTGCTCAACTGCTTTTGAAAGAAGTGATAGTCGATAGGATAGAAATTGCTTCTGCAAGGGTTTCTGACGGTGAATTTGAGGCAGTTAAGAAAATTACGAAATGGGCTTCGGAACACGATTGCTTAGAGAAAATTGAAGTCTTAACTTTTGTGGACGGAGAAACTTCGATAAATTGGATGCTTGAAGCAGGAGCAAAAGTGATGAATTTATTGACCAAAGGTTCATTAAATCACTTAACTCACCAACTCAAAAAAACGGCAGAACAGCATTTTTCCGAAATCGAAAAAGTCATCAGTTTAGCTATTTCAAAGGGCATAAAATGCAATGTTTATTTGGAAGACTGGAGTAACGGAATGCGAAATTCACCCGAATACGTTTTCCAATACTTGGATTTTCTGACCAAGCAGCCCATTGAAAGGGTGCTTTTGCCTGATACTTTGGGCGTTTTGACTCCCCGAGAAACCTTTGAGTTTTTGGATAAAATTGTAAAACGCTACCCCGAAACGCACTTCGATTTTCATGCGCATAACGATTATGATCTGAGCGTCGCCAATGTTATGGAGGCAATCAAAGCGGGCGTACACGGGCTTCACCTAACCGTAAATGGTATGGGAGAACGGGCAGGAAATGCTCCTTTGGCAAGTACCATTGCGGTCATGAATGATTTTATGCCCGAAGTAACTACAACGGTCGTGGAGAAATCTTTGTATTCGGTCAGTAAATTAGTAGAGACTTTTTCAGGTTTTAGAATCCCAGTGAATAAGCCTGTAGTTGGTGAAAATGTGTTCACGCAAACGGCAGGAATTCATGCAGATGGCGACAGTAAAAAAAATCTTTATTTCAACGATTTGATGCCTGAACGTTTTGGCAGATTACGCCAATATGCGTTGGGAAAAATGTCGGGGAAAGCCAATATTGAGAAGAATTTGCAAGAATTAGGCATCAAATTAGCAGATGCAGATTTGAAAAAAGTTACGCAAAGAATCATCGAATTAGGCGATAGAAAAGAATCCGTAACTCGTGAAGATTTGCCATACATTATTTCGGATGTTTTGGATAGTAACACCATCGAGGAAAAAGTTGTTGTGGTAAATTATGTGTTGACTCATTCTAAAAATTTAAAACCTTCTACCACTTTACAAGTACAAATTGGCAAAGAAATTTTTGAAGAAAGCGCTCAAGGTGATGGTCAGTATGATGCTTTTATGAATGCGCTGAAAAAGATTTACCTCAAAAAAGGAATTGAATTACCACAATTGACCGATTATGCCGTAAGAATTCCACCAGGAGGAAAAACGGATGCCCTTTGTGAGACGATCATTACTTGGAAATTAAACGGTAAAGATTTAAAAACCAGAGGATTAGATTCTGACCAAACGGTTTCGGCCATTCAAGCAACGCAAAAAATGTTGAATTTATTATAATTAAAATAATGTCAAAAAAACACATATTAGTAGTCCCAGGGGACGGAATTGGGCAAGAAGTTACTGCCGTTGGTAAAAAAGTTTTAGAGAAAATCGCTGAGAAATTCGGTCATGAATTTACGTATGACGAAGCGCTTATCGGTCATGTTGCCATCGAAGCAACGGGCGACCCTCTTCCAGAAGAAACACTCGTAAAAATGCGTGCTTCGGATGCTATCCTTTTTGGAGCGGTTGGGCATATCAAATACGACAACGACCCACACGCCAAAGTACGTCCAGAACAAGGACTCTTGAAAATGCGTAAAGAATTGGGTTTATACGCCAATCTTCGCCCAATCAAATTATTTGACGAATTGTTAGAAGCTTCTTCTATCAAGCCAGAAATTTTGAAAGGTGCAGATATACTTTTCTTCCGTGAATTAACGGGCGATGTTTATTTCGGAAAAAGAGAAAGAATCGAAGATGGAAATACGGCTTATGATACGATGATTTATAGCAAATACGAAGTAGAACGTATTGCCCGCAAAGCCTTCGATGCAGCCATGACTCGTGGGAAAAAATTGATGTCGGTTGATAAAGCTAACGTATTGGAATCGAGCCGTTTATGGAGAGAAACTGTTTTGGAAGTAGCCAAAGATTATCCAGAAGTACAAGTTACGCATCAGTTTGTGGATTCATGTGCGATGATGTTAATCAAAGACCCAAAACAATTTGATGTAGTGGTTACAGGGAATCTTTTTGGTGATATTCTTACGGATGAAGCAAGTCAAATTGCAGGTTCGATGGGAATGTTAGCATCCGCTTCTATCGGTGATGGAACGGGCGTTTATGAGCCAATACACGGTTCTGGACATGATATTGCTGGAAAAGGCATTGCAAATCCAATGGCATCAGTATTGTCAGCAGCCTTGTTATTAGACATCGCTTTTGGCATGAAAGAAGAATCAGAAGCAGTAATTGCCGCTATTGATTCAGTCTTGAAAGCAGGTTTCCGTACGGGAGATATTGCTACGAAAGATACCCCAAAAGAGATGATTTTGGGAACAGATGCAATTGGTGAAGAGATTTTGAAGCGTTTGTAATTCTTTGAATTTTATACAAAAATGGCTGATAAATTTTATTTCATCAGCCATTTTTGGTTTTTACTTCTTCCCTTCAAACCCACTCTCTTCATACCATTCCTCAAATTCCCCAGGTGAAGAAATTGCCGATGGAACTGCCATTCTTCGTGAGCGTCTTTCGGGGGTTTTTATTTCAAAAGATTGCTCTAATTTTGTACCATTTGTCTCGAAAACTACTTTGTATTTACCCGCTTTAATGTAAAATTGCTTGTCTTCGCTTTCTTCTAAAACAATGACTTTATCGTCTTTTTTCTTGGTATCGTTTAAATGTTTTTCGTAATCTTTTACCACCGCTGGACTGATGGTATAATCCCAAATGGCATAGTTAATTCCTGCTTCATTATCGTCCGTTAATTCTTTCATAATCAAGCCTTTATCAGTTGAAATACTCACCTTCGTTTTGCCCGAAGCTTTGGTGAAATAAGGAATTAAGTATTCTCTTTTTTCAGGTTCGTTATATTTTTTTGACGCATCAACTCTACCCCAACGTGGATTTAAATTAATCGGTTTCATCGTGAATAAATGCAAATTTTTATCCACCAAAGAATCCGCTAATTGTTGAATTAAACTCACGTCAGCAATGTAAATCGAACGTCCATGCGTACCCACAACTAACTCATTATCACGTGGATGGACAATTAAATCATGTACGGGCGTAGCGGGCATATCACCCGACATACGCATGAATGATTTTCCTTTGTTCAAGGAAATATACAAACTGTGATCCGTGCCGACATAAAGCAAATTTGGATTTTTAGGATCTTCTTTTACCACATTTACGGCTTCAGTTGGAAGATCTTCGCCTAATTTCTGCCACGTCTGTCCGTAGTCATCCGAACGATACACGTAAGCCACAAAATGGTCGTCTCTATACCCATTCAACGATACATAAACAGTTCCTTCGTTGTGATTAGAAGCATTCACTCGACTCACCCAAAAATTTTGAGGTAAACCGTCCGAAATCTTCGTCCACGTGTAGCC